>JAJDBZ010000256.1 GCA_029261095.1 Candidatus Omnitrophota bacterium
AACTGGACTTATATCACACAGATCCAGATGTTCAGCGACGATGTGACTGTCGAAGCGGGAAACTCCGCCTCCGGCCCCTTCACTCAGATCGGGTCCATCAATGCCGGCAACACTCGTCCAACCGATCCAGATCCGGCGATCGGGGGAGAGAATCCGTGGACCGGCGGGAATGGTCGTCTGATACCCTGCACCCCGACTAACGCTTCACACCTCCGGATCTCAGGCGGTTATGGGTTCGATAACAACATCGACCTCTTCGAGGTGGTCATCAATCCTCAGAGTGTGGTGCAACGTGTCGATCCAGTCGATGGATCGACCGCGACCGCGCAAGATCTGTGGGATGTCGGGGGCGGCCCCTTCAACAGCCGTGTCGGAGCCGAAGGTTTCGATCGCAGGCTCACCACAAGGGTGAACCCAAAGGGACCCCTCGCTTTGACACTCGATCTCGGAGAAGCCCCTGTCACCATCCAAGAGATCCGAATCTTCCCGATGGAAAGCGATTTGAGCCAACTTCCGAAAACAGTGGTTGTCAGGACTTCCTCGACCGACAGCCCAACCAACATGGATACTGTAGAAGCCAATTTTGACTCGACCTTTATCGGTGGGACAACAGTCATCCCGATTCCATCCAACCCTGAAAAGCGATACGTCCAAGTCGACCTGCAAGCTGACCAAGGGGGGAGTGGTACGGGTATGCGGTTCAGTGAAATCGAAGTGATTGGAGGGAAGGGGACTCCCTCTGGTCCAACACCCACTCCGGTTCCATCGTCCGATGTTCTCAAATGGGAATTGTACGAGTAATTCTTAGGCTATGAAATAAATCTTGAAACGGAATGGAAACGAGATCGATGAGCGATGCGATGAACAACTGTGAATGGAACGGCGTATTCGCCGCCACCCTCTGCCCTTTTCATGAGGACTACCGAATCGATGAAGCGGGTCTCCGCGAGTATGTACGATGGGTTGCTTCTTTCGAGGGGATGCGAGGCCTCGTCTGCAACGGGCACACCGGGGAAATCATGTCCCTACGTCCCGAGGAACGAGCGCTTGTCACGCAGATCACCGCAGAGGAGACACAGGGCCGAATCAAGGTGATCTCCGGCGTTTCTTGCGAAGGTAGTCTGGAGGCCATCGATCATGCTCTCGCAGCCAAAGAAGCGGGCGCCGATGCCATTCTCCTCATGCCGCCCCATCACTGGTTACGGTTCGGGAGATCTCCGGAGACTGCGGTTGGGTTCATCGAGGATGTCGCTGAGGGCGCGGATATCAGGATCATTATCCACCAGTACCCGGCTTGGACGAAAGCCGGGTACACATTGGATGAGATGCTCGAAATGGTCGAGATTCCTAATGTGGTGTCCATCAAGATGGGAACTCGGGATATGACGCGTCTTAGATACGATTACGAGAAACTCAAAGAGAAAGCCCCCGGAGTCTCGATCATCTCCTGTCATGACGAGTATCTCCTGGCCAGTATTCTCGAAGGGGCCGATGGCGCCTTAGTGGGATTCGCGGGCTACGCCCCCGATCTGATCATCGAACTGGTCGAGGCGGGTGTAGCCGCTGACTTGCAACGAGCACGCATGGCGCAGGACCGTGTGGAGCGGTTGTCGCGAATCATTTATCAGTTCGGCGAACCCTCGAGCAATGCGCATCAAAGAATGAAGTACGCACTCTATGTCCAGGGGGGGATCTCTTCCCCTCTCGCGCGTCCGCCTCTTAGGCTCCTGAAACCCGAAAGCATGGAACAGATCCGAAACGACCTGGCCCAAGCGGGTGTGGATATCAAAGTGGCGGCGGAAACTGTTTAAACCAGAAATCGAGAAATCGGATGTGTGGAGGTTAGAGAATGTCAGGTGTATGGAAATCAGTTAGCCATCAGTCCATCAGGCCATCGACTGCGGCGTTTACTTTGATTGAGTTGTTAATCGTCATCGCCATCATCCTCATCTTGATTGCGATCGCTCTTCCCAATTTCATCGAAGCCCAAAATCGGGCCCGCGTAACTACGGCGAAGGCCAATCAAAGAGGAATGCAGACCGCACTGGAGTCTTATCACACCGACTACCGGCAATACCCCGTCGGTTGGCACCTTATGTCGGTCCAGACTCCTCCCATGCCGCAGAACTTTCCGGAAGACCTTTTTTCCAAGTTCCGCTTCAAAATATTGACCACTCCGATCGCTTATCTCACCCAACTGCCGGAATCTCCCTTTCTCCCGGATTGCTACAAGCATTCCGGCGGATGCAGTCCTTTTGTTCTCGACAATGGAGATCCGTACAACCCCGGCACTGAATACGACCAGGACGGCGGCTTCTACGATCACCCGAACGCGCGATCCGCGGGGGCCACTGGTAGGCACCCGAGTCACAACCAGATTTCCACATGGTCCGGCACTCATTATCACCTAAGAGACGCAGGTCCTGACGGCATTATCAGTAACTCGGACACTTTTGGTGTCAGTGTTCTTGCCGCCTATAATCCCACCAACGGGACTAAATCGCTGGGAGATATCTGGGCGTTCGGTCCTTGAGCTGGGTCAAGAGCCTGCGCCGAAAAATGTTGGATTTTGTTTGAATCGCCACCGGTGGTGGAACACTCGGTGGCGTTGTTCTTTTTTATTCAGATGAATGATGAGGGATTCGATTGCAAGCGTTGACACTGCCACCCATATCCGATCGTTACGGTTTAGCTCCGGAAAGCTCACGGGTCGCCCCGGAGCGAATTTTTTCGGAAGGGATTGCGAACGAAAACCCCGTCTTCCCATTGAATGTGGATGGGGAAATCGTCCTCGATTTTGGCCGTAAACTCACAGGAAGGATCTGGATCGAAGCGGATGGTCCCATTGATTTCGTTTACGGCAGCGATTGGGAACAACTCGATTACATTAAAGGAATGGGGGACGATCGAACCACTCGGTACTGGCTTCATGAAACTTATGAACGAGCCTGTCCGTGGGGAAGAGTTGTACCCTCATTCGACGAAGCCCAACCCTGTGAGAAGAGTATTTCGGCCTTTCGACTTCTTTCTCTAGAATCCGATCGTCCCGTAACAATTAAGAAATGTTGGGTGGATTTTAGCCCTCCTCACCTCCCACTCGTCGGATCGTTTCATTGCGACGATCCTGAACTTGAAACGATGTGGCATATGGGGATTTACACCACCCTGGCCTGCACCCAGCTCAACACCCATTCGCAAGTTCCCATTCCCGCTCCGGGGAAGGGGTACGTCATTTGGGATGGCCCCCGCAGAGACCGCGAGGTTTGGGCGGGCGATCTTCGGTTGGCGTCGCTCATCTGGATGAGCGCCTATGACGATCCCGAACCGATCGCCAATTCGCTTTACATGCTCTGGCAGGCACGTCATGTCGGATGCGATTCGGATGGACTCATTCCGGGCGCCGCATCGAGCCACCAAATCTTTTATGAATGGACCTTTTGGTTCCTCGTCAATGCCTGGGAGTATTATCAATGGACGGGCGACCCGGTTTTTCTGGATAGTCTGATGGCCGCGAACGACCTCCTGTTCCCGAGCGGGGTCGACCAAACATTGGGTTGGATCGAACGGACGAAGAACGACAACGGTTTCGTGGAGGCGACCAACTCCTGGATGTGGTCCATCAAAGTCCAGGGAGAAATGGCCTCCCTCGCGATGGTCCACGTCGCTGGACTCGAAGCTCTAGCCAAACTTTACCAGGCCGATGGTCGGGCAGAGATGGCGGTTAAAACAAACAACCTCGCTCAAGAGACCCGGAAGCTGATCCCGCCCACTTTCTACGACGATGGGTTTGGGGCCTACCGCCTCGGAAACTTCAGCGACCGCGAACGAAAAACCTATCCGCAGGATGCCAACGCTTGGGCGATCCTCTACGACATCGGGTCCGACTCCTCCCGCGAAGGGTGTCACAGGTTCCTGGACGATCCTCGTCTCCAATCGGAAGCCGGACTGCGATGCTACTGGCCACCCTTCACCGATGAGGATGGCGATTGGTTTCTCGCCGAAAAGACCAAGTGGATGCACAACGAAACGGTTTGGCCTTATCCCAACTGCTATTCCGCATGGGCCAAATTTCACTCCGGCCGATTCGATCGCGCGATCGAAATCCTGAAAGCCTTTCATCGTCCCCATATCGAACGAGGGTACGCCACACTTTGGGAGGTGATGATGCCAAACGGCGACACCCCAATCTCAACCTATGGGAACCTTGGGAGCCTGTGTCATGCTTGGAGCGGGCTGGCGACCTATCTCTTCCCGCGATACCTCCTAGGTGTCCAGCCGACAGCCCCCGGCTTTGCGGAAGCATCCATCCACCCAAACCTGGGTCCTCTTCAGCGAGCCGAGGGGAGCATCCCCACGCCAAAAGGGCCGATTCAGGTAGAATTAATGAGGAAAAAGAATCGAATCGTCGGCAAAGCCACCCTCCCCGTGGGGGTTGAGGTCGGGTCGGTCGGCGATGGAATAGAGATTTGTAAACGGAGGTAAGAGGATGAGTTGGATCGAAGGATGGAACGGATGGAAGGTCGATCGTGGGGGGCGACGTGGATTCACACTCATTGAGTTGTTGATTGTGATCGCCATCATTTTGATTTTGATCGCTATCGCGTTGCCGAACTTCGCGGATGCGTTGTTGCGGACGAAGGTGACACGAGTCCTCACAGACCATCGCGCATTGAAGACGGCGCTCGAGACTTATCAAACCGATTACAAAGATTACCCCTACTCGTGGTCTCATCATCCCAACGAACTCAGTTCCGTTTTTAGATTCCCAGAGGACGCCTATGTGAAATGGAGGTTAAAGGTGCTGACCACACCGGTCGCCTACATGGTGGACCTCCCGGAGACTCCGTTTTTCTCTGACCAACAAAAACACTCGGGGGGCATCATTCAGATCGAATACAATGCGGGTTCGTCCTATGACCGAGTCCCCGGGTGGTACAATAACGCTGGGCCGCTTGCGGCGGGTGCGAGTCGCTGGTCTACCAAGTACCACCTCCGTGACGCGGGCCCCGACAAGATCTGGAACAACCAGGATCAAGTCTACAATGTCACCAACCTCATGCCGTACACACCCACCAATGGAACCGGATCGATCGGGGACATTTGGACCTTCGGACCGTAGGGGGCGGGTGGGAAACTGCCGGCGAGAATTTGATTATGGGATATCAATCGATCGAAGTGGAGCGGTCCCTATCCCGGCCGACAGGAGAAACGATGAGAAAAGCAGTCTGTCTTTTGGCGTTCCTATTCCTCCTCCGCACCGGAGCGAGCCAGGCGGTCTCCGTGATTGACCACGGGGCCATCGGAGATGGTATCGCCGACGATACCCGTGCGATTCAAGCATCGATCGATGCCGGGAAGGGACCCGTGCATCTCCCTTCTGGCGAATACCGCATCACCGATTCGTTGGTCCTCCCCTCAGGTAGTGGACTGTATGGGACAGGTGTGCTCCATCAGGTTTCGGACAAGACCACCCTCCTCTGCGCGACAGACGAGGAAA
>JAJDBZ010000257.1 GCA_029261095.1 Candidatus Omnitrophota bacterium
AAATCATGGCTCGCCAATTGGGCAAAATCTCGATTCCGGGAGCGTGTACGCCGATGCTTTCAATAAATTTTCTCGGTGATTTTCGGCTTCTTGCCCTCCATGACAGCCCTCTGTGGAAGGTTTTCAAAGTATTGGATGTCAGAGTTCTTTTTTTCCTCTTCCAACCACTCCCTAAATTTCTCAATCTGCCAGCCTTTGATCACTCTAGGTTTGGCCTCGTCGAAGGGAACAAAAACGGCTTCTTCGTGCTTGTCGATGGTCGGTATCGAATATCCGCCCGCCACTCGGACAGGTTCATCAAGGATTTCACCCGGCTTCATTTTGAAAATGTGCGGTTCCAACAATGAGTTTCCCAGCCCAGGCATGACCCAACCCAATGACCCGCCGGTCCCAATTCCATTGGGGTCTTCTGTGTATCGATCTGCAAGCTCTTTAAAATCTTCCCCTTGTTTGATTCGCTCGATGAGCTCCATCGCACGCGCCTGAATCTTCAAGTCCTCCTCAGAAAGATTCTTTACTTCCTTGGGTTTTACCAGAAAGATCTGCCGTGCGAGAACCCTCTCCGGTGTCGCCTGAAAAACAATTCGGTTGGTTTCATAGAACTCTCTCATCTCTTCCATGGTTGGAGTGGGCAGGGTGGAGGCGTAATTCCGACGAAGTTTGTCGATATACAAGTTCTTCAAACCCTCCGACATCAGCCCCTCATTGATCAAACCATGTTTGTGGAGGGTTTCCTCGAAGGCTGCCATCTCTCCCGCCTCCATTACGATCCCGTGTAACGACCGTTCCACCTCTTCTGTGGTCACATGGATATTGTGATTAGCTGCCAGTTGGAGGGCGACGTATTCTTCGATCATTAGGTCAGTCGCCAGGACACGTGTCCCTGCGGGGGTCAGATTTTCCACCACTTTGGTCGAAGAAAGGAAATCTCGTCTCTTCATCCGGTTCATCCGATCCTCAATCTGACCGCGGGTAATAGTGGCGCCGTTCACCAGCACCGCTGGCAGAGTCCGCCGGATCTGAAGAAAAAGGCTGCCCTTCACATCCTGCGCCAGAGCGGGCGATACCAATATCTGCAAGAGAATCCATCCGCCTAAAAAGAGGGGGAGTCCACGTGAAATGATTTTACCCATCAATCTAATTCTCCAATGAGTGGTCCGAAATGAAACCACGTCGTTTCGCATATGACCGCTTTTTCGTTCTATCAGAAATCCCACAAAAGGTCTATTCAGGAGGTCAGTCCTAGGGTAAATCGCGCATTCGGCGGAGCGTCCACTCCGAGCAGAATAGGAGGACCATGATGAGGAACAACCAGGGCGAGGCCATGACCGGTTCCGACACCGACCGTGTCAGTACCCGGGGTTGGTATATGTCGTCAAGCCGATTTGTTTTCACAATATCGCTGATATTCTCCACATCCACCCACAGTCCCTCACTCTGCGCGGACAGGCTTTTCAGCATTCCCTCCCGCGCGCCAGTAATCGCGGTTTCAATGGAGAAGGGTTCCACCGCTATTTTGGCGGTATCGCTCGCTTCCGGTCGCTGTGGGTCCGCCGCGAAGAACAGGTACTCTCCCGGATCCGAGGCTGTGAACCGGGCGGAAAAGAAGCCGCCGGCCTTACGATTCAATGTAATGGGGGCGACCTGCTGGTCGGGAGTGGTGACCGAAAGTCGAACCGTTGATGACGCCTCCATGACTGCGCGGCTATATTGAACCCCGACCTCAATCGTTTTTCCCAGGGGAATTCTGCTCTGTGAAATCATGATGTTCGGAACGCTTGAATCCTCTTCTTCGCCAATGATGAGCCACCGGATCAACCGATCGATAAGGACTCCATATGCCTGACCGATGCGTTCTCCTTTCTGACCTGGCTGAAACTGCCAGCGCCAAAAATCGTCGGCCCCCAGAAACGCGGATCGAAGGTTCCCCTGGGTGAGTGTCGCCACAACGGGTGATCCATCGTTGGCCACAATCAATACCTCGGCGCCCTCAACTTTGGTGATCTGGGAATAAGGAATCTCGGCTAGAGGGAGAAAACTTTCGATTCCTAGGATGAGCGGAGAACTTGTGACATGATGGGAAGCGGTGAGTTCGGTGAAACTAATCGTCCGCTTGGAGGGTGCCAGTATCCCTCCCTGGGCTGTCGCTGGCGCTCGGCTGCTCGCACCGATTCGACCCAAGTCCCCTTGTGTCAGCGGTTTGGTCTTTCCCGAAATGATCAGGAGTGCGGCCCCTTCCGCCAACCTCTCCGTGATGAGTTCCGCGGGAAGTTGTTGAACCTGTTCCGGTTCCAACCCCTCGAGAATAATGAGGTCCGCGTCGAACGCCACATCTTCGAGAGAGAGAAATGCTTTTTCCACCTCGCCCTCTTCGCCTTCAGCCTGGATTTCAGAGCGGCCGGTAACGAGATAGCTCCAATTCTTGCCACGATCGATCGCCACTCTCATTGCATATCGGGGGACATCCGCCATCCGCCCCACCAGACCCGCGTTCATCCAACCGGGTCTTCCCACATAGTAAGCGACACGCCACCTGCCGGGTTCGACATAGACTTTTTCAACGGTTGAAGCCGATCCGATTCCTTCCGCTTCCGCGATGACCGTGATTTGGTAATTCCCTCCCTTTGGAAAACGGGCGGGGAACTGACCCTGAGAAGATGCGGCTAAGAGAGGGAGGGTCGTCTCGCGTTCCTCGTCGTCGAGGGGTTCCCACTCTCCCGATTCGTTTTCGTAATCCATGACAAGACGGACTTTCGCCTCTTCACCGTTGGCTCCAGAGGCGACAATTTGAAACCGGATCTCGGTCTCCTCATCGGAAAAAACTGGAGCAGGCAATGTCACTTGGGGAATCGACAGTGTCTTCTTGATCTCACCAAACGCCTGTGTGCTGACCGAAATCAAAGGGACCGGGGATTCGGATCCAACGGGTTGAAGTATATCAACAGTGGGTTCGGGCCCCCAATTGTGATTCCCATCGGTCAACAGGAGGATCGCGGCGGGGGGGGAACTGCCTTGCTGAGACAGGGAATCTTGAATGGCGCCCCTGATGTTGGTTGCGGCTCCTCCAGCATTCTCCAGGCTCCTTAGGTCCTCCGCATCGATGGTGGCGAGTTTGGACGAGAAGGTATAAAAACGGATATCCGCTTTATCCTGGAGAATGGGATACACCTGCCTAAAAAATGCGTCCCGAAGTCTCGCGAAAGCCGTGGGCATATCTGGCGCTTCCAGACTGTTCATGCTTTCGCTTGTGTCGAACAGAGCCGCGACTCTCGCAGGTCGCTCGGTTCTGACCTCCCGGACCCAGTGCGGATTCAAGAGAAGGAATGCAAATACCACAAACAAGGTTACCTTGAGGCCCAGTAAGGTTAGCCGGTGGCCCGTTTTAACCCCGAAAAAACCACCTCGACCGTATTGGTAATAGGCAAGGCCGCCGCCGATAGCGACCACCAAAAAGATTCCCCAAATCGGTATGATCGGTTCAAATATCAAGACCGTCTTCCTCAGCGCTCGGTCCGAACATATTCGATCAGCGCCCGCCTTCCCTCGTTCTCTTCGAATTCCGCGACCCAACGGTAGGCATCGCCATAGAAGTCTTCACGGTTTCTCAACGTTTCTATATCTTCCGATAAAGCCAATCGCTTTAATAGTTCCACCGCTCCCCACTGCGCAAATCCCTCATGAATGAGAAGACGTTGGTCTTCTGGACAGTTTTCGGATTGCCAAACATGAACCCACTCATGCGCCGCTACTTGTAATAACCGTCTTCCGGTAAGTCCGTACCGGAGGGTCATGACCCCACCGGAAGCCGAGTTAACGAATGCCCCCAGGGTAGGAGACGCATTCTCGGATTCCATATTTCGACAGACACGAATCTCCACGGGTTTGGAGACTTTAAGGTCTAGTTCAATTTTCATCCAGTCGGCGATTACGCTGACCCACCGAAAAACTTCTGTTGGAGATTCTATGCTCTCGTCATAATTCAGATCCAGAGGAAACAAGCCGACGTCAAAATCGAACTCATGGTCGCCCGGAAACTGAAAAACTGAGCAAGGTGAGGACGGTTCCGCGTGGGATCGCCCCACTAAGTCGATTCCCCCGCACCATAAGAACAGTCCCAGGCACACTTTGGCTCTCATACCCTACGACGGTAGGCAAGAGTCGCATTCCCGTCAATCTTTCCGGAGAATTCATTGTGTCAATTCACTAGTCAAGGTTTTCAAGTTAGTCTTTAGGGTGTGTTCATCATCTTTCCACCCGGAGTTCGATCATGAAAAACTGCATTCTCTCTTTGCTTCTTCTGTCTGGAGTCGCTATTCCTGCGATCGCTCAAAACCAGGATATCATTGTCGAACGTGTGTTCGGGAAAGAACATCCTGGAGTATACAAACATCCCTCCTCAATCACCGAGTTGGAGAATGGCGATCTATACATCGCCTATTACGGGGGATCGGGAGAGTATAGCGATGACACAGCAGTCTATGGTTCCCGTCTTGTAAAAGGGGAGACCGAATGGTCGTACCCTCAGGTCATTGCCGACACGCCGGATCGCGGGGAAGGAAACCCAGTAGTTTGGCAGGCGCCGGATGGAATTGTCTGGTTGTTTTATGTGAACCGCTATGGCGACACTTGGTCGAACGCTCGGGTCAAAGCCAAGATCTCAGAAGATGGAGCCAAAACTTGGTCAGACTCTTTCATGTTCGCTGTCGAGGAAGGATCGATGGTAAAAGGAACGCCGATCGTGTTGAACGATGGCGATTATCTTCTCCCCATGTACCATGAAACTGGGGAAGACATCAATCAAACTGTGCCCAGTACCATGTCTTACTTCATGCGGTACAGCCCGAAAACCAAGGAGTGGACCGAAACTAACCGGATCTCTTCGTCGATGGGTAACCTCCAGGCGGAGGTCGCGCAAATTTCCGATGAATACCTTGTGTGTTACATCCGGCGAGGAGGGAATTTTCTACCGACAGAGGATGGATGGCTGCTTCGTGCTGAATCGAGAGATGGCGGACACACATGGACAGATGCCGAACAAACCGAATTTAAGAATCCGAACTCGGCTGTGGCTTTCCTGCGATTACAGAATGGTCATCTCCTCCTGGTTTTCAACGATAACATGAACGTCCGGACCCCACTGAGCGTGGCGGTATCCACAGATGGGGACAAAACTTATCCCTATGCTCGAAACATCATCGGGGGGGACAACACCTACGCCTACCCCTACGCCATCCAGACCAAGGATGGAAAAATCCATGTGGTTTGCACAACCAACAACCGAACTTCCATTCTTCATATTGTTTTTGATGAGGAAGCGATCATGGATTGGGAGATCTAGCCGCGACTCGTTTGCTGAATCGTTCACTCATCGCCTCGTTGAATTGATACAGGATTTTTGTTCCACAACGCACTGGTATACGCCGGTAATTTGCAGTTATTAATGGTTGACTAGGGGATCTGGACATGGGCCGATGCCCAAAGCCCCGACCACGATAAAGATTGAATGGCTATCGTATCTCCAGAAATAAGTTGATGTCGTTTCCAACGTTCGGGTTCTCGATATGTTGGATCGGGTTGCGGTTCCGCAGGTTGAGAGTCTTTTCCGTCCAACAGTGCGCACACCAAATCGTGAACCCCATTTGACCCTCCGAACCACCCGGTGCGGTCTCGGTAACAGGCATAATCTGTTTCGTTGCCTGCAAGGGCCAGTTCGGTTTGATCGAAATCCTCAAGACCTGCCCCTCCTAAGACCGTAACCTTTGGATTGGGACCGGTTTCTTGGGTCTCGAACCTCCGTGGTTCACCCAATGGGTGACGCTCCATTCGATATCCGCTCCATACCGCGATGGGCGACTTGCCCCGTGAGCGAGCAAAGTCCGCCTCCTCCAAGACCACAATAGTTCCTGTTTCACTAAGGACTGTTCCGCATGCATCTATCTGAAATGGATGTGGACCGTCCTTATGGTTCAGATCCAATCGACCCAACTGGTGGTGCGTGACGATGTGGTAGGGGTCGACTAAACAATCCGCCCCACCCGCCAGCATGACATCCGCTTCTCCACGGTCGATGATGGAGGCGGCCTCATCGAGAGCCACAAGACTTCCCACAACATTCATGCAGATGGTGTTACATGGAGCCTTTAACCCAAGTTCGATGGCGACCGACCCCGGAACCAGGTTGGGAATATGACGCAGAAACCAGTAGGGCGGCATGATCCTCGCGGATGTCTCCGCATATTTGCCGAGCGAGAGGTTGCCCTTGGAGTCCATGGCGTCGTGAACCGCGTAACAGACTTCGTCCAGAGTGGCCCCGAGTCGACCCGCGGACATGACCACACCCGCACGCTCGGGTTCAACCTGACCCTCAAGTCCAGCATCCTCCCAGGCCAGATTTCCGGCCGCGAGCGCGAGGTGAATGTTCCGTCGAGAAATCTTGAGGGCCTTACGGTTCCGGACATGATCTCGGGCCTTAAAATTCTTAACTTCGCCCCCTGTCGCGACCGGATAATCTCCGACTTCAAACAATTCGATAGGGGCGATCCCGGACCTACCCTGGGAGAGAGAAGTTTCCACCTCTCCTCTTCCAATCCCCAACGGGGAGACGATTCCAATTCCTGTAATCCAGATTTCGCTCATGGGGGCGGGATTCTAAGGTTTTTATTTCAAGTCTCAAGTGCCGTCCCAGCCCTCAGGCATGGCCAAACCGGCTCCATTCGGTATGATATCGACAAATTAAATCAGATATGCCGCTCCAGGACTCCCTGTAACTTGACATTTCGGGCAAAACAGTCGATCACATTAGTCCGTCTCAAGTGTTGGATTCCTAGTGTTTCCGTGGTAGATTTACTTGGCGATGTAAAGTTCATTTTTATCCGAGGGTTTCCGTTGTTATGGGCCAGTTGCTCGATTCAATCAAAGAACCGCACCAAATCCAATCTTTCTCCGATGAAGAGATCATCCAATTAGCGGATGAGGTGAGGGAAAAAATCATCGACTCCGTTTCGCAGACTGGGGGGCATTTCTCCTCCAACCTGGGAACCGTCGAGTTAACCGTTGCGTTGCACAAGGTATTCAAATCTCCGCAAGACAAGTTCATCTGGGATGTCGGTCATCAAGCCTATCCTCACAAACTGATAACGGGCCGTTCCGATCAGTTCAAATCTCTCCGTCAGACCGATGGTCTCTGTGGGTTTCTGACTCCCTATGAAAGTGAGCATGACATCTTCGGCGCAGGACATGCCGGTACCGCATGCAGCGCGGCCGTCGGAGTCTCTATTGCCAACCACCTCCGTCAAGTCGAGGGCAAGGTGGTCGCCATCGTCGGCGATGGGGGCATGACTGCGGGGATGGCGTTCGAAGCGCTCAACCATGCGGGACATTTGAAGAATGACCTCATCGTGATCCTGAACGATAATCGTTGGTCCATCAGCAAGAATGTGGGCGCGATGTCGGATTACCTCAATCGAATCATCACCGGCCAGTTTTATAACCGCACTAAAACCGATATCGAAAAGATCATGGGCAGCCTTCCCGGCGGCGAAAGTTTCCTCAAGATGATGCACAGCGCCGAGGAACACGTGAAGGGAATGATCGTTCCGGGAACCCTTTTCGAAGAACTCGGATTCCGTTACTTCGGTCCGGTCGATGGGCACGATTTGATGGGTCTTGTCGACACCCTCGAGTCGGTCAAAAAATTGAAGGGCCCCATCCTTCTTCATGCCGTGACAGTCAAAGGCAAGGGCTACGCGCCCGCCGAAGAGGATGCCATGAAATGGCACGGGCCCACCCCCTTCGACAAGGTCGAAGGCAAGATTCACAAGAAGCCCGGCAAGAAGAGTTACAGCGAAGTCTTTGTCGAGACTCTCACCGAGGAATCCAAAAAGGATGAAAAACTCTGCGCGGTGACCGCCGCCATGGCCGCCGGGACGGGGCTCGCCAAATACGCGGAGGTCTACCCCAACCGGTTTTTCGATGTCGGGATCGCCGAACAACACGCGGTGACCATGGGCGCGGGGATGGCCAAGGGCGGAGTCAAACCGGTGGTCGCCATCTACTCGACCTTCCTCCAGCGCGGGTTCGATCAAGTTCTCCATGACGCCGCCATCCAAAACCTCCCGGTCATTTTCGCGGTCGACCGCGCGGGTCTGGTTGGAGCAGATGGGGCGACTCATCAGGGGATGTTCGACATGAGTTATCTCCGCCTGATTCCGAATGTGACCGTGCTGGTTCCCTCGAACGAGGCCGAACTCAATGGCATGCTCAAAACCGCGTTCAACCACAACGGCCCCATCGCGGTCCGTTTCCCACGCACCGGCATCACCGATGAGTATCCGAATTATTTGGAGACCGAACCGATCCCGATCGGCGAGAGTGTCACCCTTCGAGAAGGGCAGGGAGGAGTCGCGATTCTCGCGATCGGCACCATGGTCGCCCCTTCGCTTGTGGCGGCTGAGGCCCTCTCCGAAAAAGGCATCGACGCCACTGTGGTGAACATGCGCAGCCTAAAACCGCTGGACCGCGAGGTCCTCGCCCGACTCGCCGAGAACCATCAGGGGATTGTCACAGTCGAGGAACACACCATCGCCGGCGGCTTCGGCAGCGCGGTCCAAGAAGCCTGGGACCAAGACGACCTCCCCCCAGTCCGCTGGAAACGCATCGGCATCAAAGACCACTTCGTCGAACACGGCTCCCGCGACGAGATGCTCCAAAGATTGGGCCTCGACTCCGAAGGCATTGCCCGCACGGTCGAGGCGTTTGTGACGCATAGTCATGGGGCGGCGAGCGGGGTTTACCGGCAGTAGGGTGAATGGCCTCCGTTGAAGGAGACAGAATGAACAAGACTGCGATTTGGATTACCACCATCATCGCGGTGGCCACCGTTATCAGCTTCTACCTCTGGGCATCACACAATCGCTACTCAATCATCACCAGTTCAGAGGGCTTGGCTTACCAGGTGGACCGGAAGACAGGTAAGTCTTGGGCTCTCATCGGTGACCAAAAGATTGAGCAGAATAGCCCTAACGTCAAAGAGGGACCAGAATTTAAACTTCCCCTTGATGAACAAATGAAGATCACAGGCAATGCTGGACTCAACTATGATGAGGACAGAAAGAAGTGCATCAGATACCTGACCGGATTCATACTCTTGGATGGCTAAGAGGCACTTTTCCAAATCAGTCCTCAAATCACTAAGGTTGAAGTGGACAAGAAAACGTCCGAGAAGGAACCATGGGAAAGTCAGGATAATGAATCCTAATCTGAAAAGGGCTTTCGCTGCCACCTTGCTGTCCCCTCTTGGTCTCCCGCAGTGGCCACAAATGTGCCCATCATTAATCCATCCCTTTCCATGGTTAGGGTGTAGAAATGGGTAAACTCTCTTCCATGTCCTTCTTCGGTTACGTGGAGGTAAATGCGATCCTTAGAAAGGACGTAACGTTTTTCATAATATCCTTCAATGATCCCTCTCGTTCTGTTTTCTCCTGTGTAAGCCCGTTCACCAGTTGAAGACTTTTCATAAATTTTCTCGACGGTTCCAGCGATTGAGTTTCCTTCCCTTCCAAGAATTGCGGTGTAACGAAGAATCATTCCTTGGTAGGGATTATACGCCGTTTTATCGGTCGTGATCTCGAAATACCATCTTCCGGTTATATTCCAGAGAGCGAAGATCTTTTCTTTTGCAACAAAGAAGAGGATCGCGAGTATGACTCCCGAAACGATACTTGCGCCAATATCCCAGAGGAGGTCTGTGTGCAAAGTTGACTCCCGCCAAGTAGACAACACTGATTCTGCTTGCTGCAGAAGGACATACTAATCAATACTTAGGATGCGACCGTTCTAAAGAACCTTGGTCGACACAACCTCATCATCGGAACTGTATCTCGTTCTCCGAATTTCCGAAACCCTCATTTCTAACCGCCGAAGTGAAACAGAAGTGAAGCCACGAAGACATGACCGATGCGAATCTTGGCCACTTCTCAAAGCGAAATGATCAACACCATCGAGACGAAAGATCAATTCATCAACCCGTGTTGCTTTGGCGATGACCTCGCCCGTTGGTTGTTGGGGCGCCTCCGGGAGGCGGGCGCCGAGGCCGAGATCGGACAGAAGGATTTTATCGGGGTTCCCGCCCCCTATTCTCGTACCTCGCAGGGGATTGAAACTTGTTGGATTATACCCCATA
This sequence comes from Candidatus Omnitrophota bacterium, assembly GCA_029261095.1. Lineage (GTDB taxonomy): Bacteria > Hinthialibacterota > Hinthialibacteria > OLB16 > OLB16 > JACKFH01. The sequence goes on from JAJDBZ010000257.1 coordinate 10,181, forward strand.
GTGTATATTTATGATTGAGAAGCCGACCCCGAAACCGCTCGAGTTTGTGGGCGACAGCGACAAGAAGCTTCGGGATTTTCCGAAGGAGGTCCGGTATGTCATCGGTCAAGGTCTTTGGGCGGCGCAATTGGGGAGGATGCATGTGGACGCAAAACCCTTGAAGG
>JAJDBZ010000258.1 GCA_029261095.1 Candidatus Omnitrophota bacterium
GTTTGGAAACGAGACCTCATCCATAAAGAGGGTCGACTTGTCGTAGTCGCCATCCCCATCGGTATCTTCGAGGCAACGAATCCGGCCGCGCCCGGGAACTGCTTCCGGGTAATCGGCCATTTCGGCGACCCAGAATTTGCCGTCGGGTCCCCAAGCGAAGGCGACTGGATCCTTGACATGCGGTTCGGCGACGACCAACTCAACCTCGAAACCGTCGCGAGTGTGGATCGACTTGAGTGCGGCCTCCTTCGTCTTGGCGGGGGCGGCATACTCTTTCAGAATGTCGTTGAAGGTTTTCTTGCCGACCTTGTGTTCAAGACCATCAGTCTCCTCGTTGTTCACCCAAAGGGCGCGCGAATGAAACCAGGCTCCGTTGTTCTTACCATCGCGTGCGATCATCGGGAGGGCATCCTCGGAACCCGGATCGGCCTCTAGGATTCTTTCGCTCCATCCCTTTTCGAGGTCTTCGAATAGGTAAACCACAGACCCCTTTTCATTGGAACGGATGAGATCCAAATCGAGATCATCATCAAGATCGACCAATCGTGTGCCGAAATCGCCCCCGGTCTTGTCGACAATAGGCGCGTCCGCCGGCAAGTCAAAAGGGAGTTTCTTCCATTGAGCGTTCTCCCAACTGAAACAACCGTTGGACGTGAGCAGTTCGCAAGATCCATCGCCATCGAGATCCCTCAGACGTACCCCCGTGTCTTTTCCATCCCTCACCGTTAAGAAGGAGATGACTGAAGGAACCAATTTATCGTGCTTGACCCATTTCGATCCATCGAACAACCAACCGCCGGAATTCTCTTCGTTGGCCAAGACGAAACCAACCTGTTGTTTTTCTCCGATCAATCCGAAACGGATACCTGTCGTAGTCTGAGTTCCTTCTTCATCGGTTACATGAAATGCGGCCGGGAAACTCGTGTCGATCCATTCATTGATCTCTGGATTCCAGACCCGAGTGATCTGAAGGGTTTCGTTACAGATCACCACATCCATGAAACCATCTCCGTTGAGATCGAGGATGCGGACCCCGTTGTCGTCGCCGTTCTCGTCACGAATCGATTGACCGAGAAGAAGGTTTTCTGTCAGTCGATCCGAAACCTCTTTGAAACTCAGAAATTTGATTTTGCTTCCATGATGATGGGCAGCATGATCGATGAGGGACACGACTTGGTCATTCCGAATCCATCCATGCGGATGGAAAACCAATGTGAATAGACCTTGTTTAAGTGTCGTGATATCGATTGCAGACTGGAGGTCTTCGACTGTGTAGGGGTTATAAGCCTCATGCAGGTGGTACGCATTCCAATCGCTCGGCATCACCCCGGGTAATTCCCAACAGACATTGCCGATCGGGTAGGGGTAGGGGTAGTTGTCGATTGAATTTGCAAAACCTCGATCTTGTGGGACATACTTCTGAAAGCGCCCGCGACCGTCCGTGTCTTCAACCAAATCCTTCGGGAGATCGGGATCGTCCGAAGTCAGGATGTTAAAAACCGAGGAATCGAGGGTCAGGAAATGACCGTTCGGCGTAGTCTTTGCAAAGAGTTCCGCGAAGAATCTGGGGCTGGTCGCGTTCATCGAATCACAACAAGGGACACGGAACCCGACAGGTTCGCAGTTCGGTATCGAAAAGAGCAAATCGACACATTGATCGTAGTCCGCTTTGACCATGGGGAGATCGCCCTTACAGAGCATCGGACACGCGTGTTTTGTGGTATGCGCTTCGATGCTTACTCCCTCTTTCAGCCATTTCTGAATGAGTGGCTCTTGAGGGTCTGGACTGTTGGCGGTGATGGTTAACCCGGCGCGACCGTCAATTTCTTTTAACCGATTCAGGATGGGTCTGAGGTAGGTTTCGTATTTGCTTGCTTCTCTTAGGTCGTCGATTGAGAGAACCACAACAGATTCAATCCCGGGTTCGCCAATCCATTGTGGTGTGGTCAATTTGGCCGCGTGGAGGCCGAAGGCATAGGGATTAATCTCGTTGAGATAATTGAGGTTCCGCGCTTCCTTCGCCCGCACCTCCGAGCGAGTCAGCGGATTGAGGTTGGCCGCCGTGCAGTCGGGAACCTCAAAGGGGCCGAATCCACAAATCAACAATAACAGAATGCAAAATAACCGTGTCCCACTCATCAACCGTCTCCTAAGTGACTTATAAAGTCTGTTTCTGGATCCCATACTTAAAACCGACGCTGAGAATTTTCCGCATGAACTCCACGAGGATTCACGATTCAATAAAATCAAGCCATCGCCTTCGCAAATCGAATAGCGCAATCCTTCAGAATTCGAGTTTCTGCTTCGGTGTAATCGTGCTCAGTCGGTTTCCCGATTCCAAGCGTACCGATCACCGTTTCACCATCGCCGCTGAAGATGGGAACGACGATAGCTCCTTGAATTTGAGTCAGTTTTGCGCCCGGTTTGGCGACTCCGGAATCGTCGGTTTGCAGGTTGCACATGGTGATCGGTTCGGCTCTTTCGAGACAGACCCCGGCCATCCCCTTCCCGAATGGGATGGTGGTGGTTACCTCGAGGACTTTTTCAGGGATGCCTTTTTGGACAACCAAATGGAGAAACCGAGCATTGTGATCCGCACGGTGAATCGATCCAGTTGGGGCGTCAAAGGTTTCGAGGATGCAATCGAGAGCAGATTGATAATCTGCATTCCCCGCCAGTTTCTCTTCCACACGTTGAGGTAAGTTCAGGTCGACCATCTGGATCCCCTTTCTCCGTTCGATTTATTTCAATAGGATTCGGCGCGAATGCGTTCACAGAAAAAACCACATGGAAACTATTCTAACACGCCCGACCCGCGATTGAAGTTCCGAAGGAAATCATGACTCTAGGGAACGAAAAACGACCGACTCTACGGTGGACGATCTTTTGGTTGACTATTGCGGCCTTGATCATTGTCCCCTTCCTCCTTTTTGGAGATAGGATCGAATCATACACAGAGGTTTTTCTAGCAGACCGGCCCGGCAACCGTCTGGTGGTCGCTCTCTTTCTGGGGGGATCTCTTGCTCTCGATCTGTTTCTTCCTATCCCCTCCAGTTTGGCGAGCACCGCTTGTGGTCACTATCTGGGCTTCACTTTTGGGTTCGCAACATCCCTGATAGGAATGGTTGCAGGATCCCTTACCGGGTACATAGTCGGGACTTCCTTGGGTAGAAGGGCGGCTGACAGGTTTGTCGGTGCACATGAACTAGAACGGTTGGAGACAGGCGGCAAGCGATGGGGGGATTGGATGGTCGCGGTCTTCCGGCCGATTCCGGTTCTCGCGGAAGCTTCCGTAGTTTATGCCGGAATGAGTCGTATTCCTCTTGGAAGATTTGTCCTCGTTTCGAGTCTCGCCAATTTCGGAGTCTCCTTGGTTTACGCTGGGATTGGGGCCTATTCCGCCAACGTTAATTCGTTTCTACTGGCTTTCCTCGCATCCCTGCTCATTCCAGGAGCGGCCCTTTTCTTTTTGCGGAGTGATCGCCGAAGCGGTGTAGAGTGAACCCTCGTACCGAACCGTCCTCAGCCACATCGAAAGTGATCTGACCTCCCTCCCTGATTCGAAACGATTCATCGGATTCCGGGTAAAGGTGTGCCGGTTTTCCCTCACCCGAACTGATGGCCAAACCGTTTTCATCTACCTTAAACTCGAGAACAGCCGGGGGAGTGTCTGTTACATATTCCCCCGCGTACCGCTGGAGAAGCGAGGGATCGAGGGAAACCTCAGTCTCGAATTGCCGTACTGGAACGTCACGAATATCCGAAACTGTCCGGTCGCTTTCGAAAAGATCGGCGAGCGCCGCAGAGTGTTTCCCTCTGGCGAGTTCTTCCCTGAGGTCAAACTCGATCACCTCTTCGTAGTTGGCGATGTTGTATACATAAACCTTCCGATTGACAGGATCGAAAATGTTTGAATATGTGGTGAACGCCTGCTCGCCCTCCTGATGGATGGCCGCCAAGGTGTTGCGGGCTAGATCCAGCGAAAGTTTTTTGCCGGAGGTCAACTCGCGTTCGGCCAAAACAAATCGTTCGCAACGAAACCCTGAGGCCTCGTTCCTCGAATTGGTGATTAGTTGAAACGCACCTTCTCGTTCCGCGAGAATCACACCACGATCTGGAAGCCAGGAGACTACCATCGACATCCCATGCCGGTCCGCGAACATGAACTGGCTACCCGAAAGATGCGAACAGTGGTACTCCTCAAAATATGCCTTCGCCTCTTCCACAGTGGCGCATTCGTCCATGATTTTATCGATCAGGTTTTTGATGCTCTTCTTGTCGGGTTCGGGCTCGTATGGAATTTCAACTGTAACCGCCGCGTCAAAACAAAGCCCCTCCTCGTTCATGCTCCCCTGGGCGAACCAATCCCTGAATCCGAAATTAATCCTGCCGTATCTACCGTCCTTCGATGGGGTAAACCAAACATAACCTGGTTTGATGTAATCCTCGTTGTTAGCGAAGAGAACAAGATCCTTCTCACCCAGAGTAAACATGGCGCATGGATACACAGACTCCAGGGCTAATGCTATCGTGCCAATGACTGCAAGAATCTTGTTTGACAGGGTTTTCATGGGTCGTCTCTGATGTTTGATTGACAGATAAAATAAAACGAAATACGCACCAGATGCGGATCAAAGGTAACATATGTCCTTTGGCAACGGGAAGACATTTACTGAAAGGCCAATTTCCAAGAAACTCACTCGTTGATTCGTGGGATTAACGATCCCCATCAACGCGTTATAATCAGTCGAGCACCAAGAAGGTCCCTTATATTATGATCTTAATGGATAAGAACGCACATGGGTGAGGATCAGTCGTTGGATCGGGAAGAATCCAGTTCGAAGGAACCCATCCAGAAGAAGACCTCTCGTCGGAGCAACATCCTTCTTTTTCTCGGAGCGTCCCTTGTCGCGGTCTTTATTCTGGAGATCGGTCTGCGTCTCATCCTTCCCTCCTTAGACAGTCATGAAATGTATGTCCTGGATGACGAGATCGGCAATCGGCTCCGTCCGAATTTTCACGGCATCGGTAAAGGAGTCGAGGTCGCCATCAATTCGCAGGGTCTTCGAAGCCCCGAAGTCCCCCTCGACAAACCATCCGGAACCTTCCGAATACTTGTCCTTGGTGACTCTTGGACATTTGGGGTTTGTGTTCCTCAGGACGAAACCTACCCAGCACACCTACAAAGAATACTGAGTGAGAGACTTCCAGAACGCTCCGTCGAGGTGATCAATTCCGGCGTGTCCGGATATGAAACCTACAACGAGTCCGTCTACTTCAAGCGAGAGGGATACAAGTTTCAACCAGATCTCGTCTTGATCGGCTATTATCCTGTCAACGATATTCACGATAAGAAAAAGAAGTATGAGCGTCACCGGAAGGAGAGGTCGGATCATCCGCTTCTCTATAGAATCAAACGATATCCAAAGACGGATCTCCTAACTTACCAGTACTTTCAGTATGTAAGGTCTTCCCTCAAAGATCGATTGATAGAATGGTGGGTCGGATCCCCTTCTTTCGATGCGGGACCCGAGGAGTTGGATGCCCACTACAAGGTTGAGTGGACATCGCTTTACCGGGATGACTTTAGCGGTTGGCAGGTGGCCAAACAGTCACTCATCGATATCGCCGATCTGTCTCAAGAAATAGGTGCGAAAACCGCGCTTGCGGTCTTTCCCGATCTCAGAGACCTTAAATACTACCGACTCACTCTAAAAGCTAGATTCCTTCCAGTGCTTGAACAAGCGGCCGAAACAGCCAAAATTCCAGTGATTGATACGGCTCCTCTCTTTATCGATTACGAGGGGAAAGAGTCGGAGATTGTTTTGTGGAACCGCAAAGGAAGTACTCACCCGAATGGAAAGGGTTATCGATTGATTGCTGAGTTCCTTGCCGAGCGATTGATCGAGGAAGGGTACTTTACGGACAACGATTTATAGGGTGATGAAGGCACGGTACCTCCCACCGAGGAATGAATCTCCATGAGTTCTTTCTCTCATTATTGCTCGAGTGTTTCTACCGAACGGCCTAGATTGACTCTCAACCTTTTCGGATGAAAGATTGTTGCGGAGGATTTTCTATTCAATGCGTAAATTCATGACATCTGCAATCTGCTTCCTTGCACTTCTGGGAGTACAAGGATCCGCCCTCTCTCAAATCGTCATTAATGAGATTCACTACGAACCCGAAGACAATATCGATCCCGGAGAATTCGTCGAACTGGTGAACGCGGGAGGATCGGAGGTCGATCTTTCGAGTTGGTCATTCACCAACGGGATCGATTTCACCTTCCCTCCTTCGACCATGCTTGGTCCGGGCGAATTTCTCGTTGTTGCAGAGGATCCGGCTTTTATGCAAACGACCTATTCGGTGTCTGCTTTCGGACCCTATATCGGATCTCTTTCCAATGAGGGTGAGGAAGTGGAATTGTCCGATGATATGGGATTGGAAATCGATCGAGTTGACTACCGTATTGCCTTCCCTTGGCCGTTGGATTCGGCTGGGCAGGGAAGCTCCATGGAACTCTTCAACCCGGAGATCGGCAACAACCTCGGCGGAAGTTGGAAGGCTTCATCAGGGATACCGACACCCGGAGCCGCGAACTCGGTCTACACCGAAAACCCTGCACCTCAAATCAGGCAAGTCAACCACTCTCCGAAGCAACCTACCACCACTGAATCGACCTCTATCACGGTGAAAGTGACAGACCCCCACGGTATCAGTTCGGTTCGGTTACTCTATCAGCTGGTCAGTCCCGGCGACTACCTTCCCGCATTTTTCCCCTTATCGATCAACAGGCTATTGACCAATGCTAACCAACCTCGAGATGCCAACCCTTTGTTTGAAGACCCCGCCAACTGGACTGAGATCCCCATGCGGGATGACGGCCTCGATGGAGATCTCATCCCCAACGACAGCATTTTTACAGCGACTATTCCGAGCCAAGCGAATCGGACCATCGTCCGCTACAGAATCGAGAGTGCGGACAATCACCCCCAAAAGGCCTCCATGCGAGCTCCATTCGCCGACGACCCATCCCTCAATTTCGCCTACTATGTTTATGAAGGTGTCCCTCCATACACCCCGACCGATCAGACGGTTCATCCCAACGGTCTGGGACACGTTTATAGTCCGGATACTCTCACCTCTCTCCCGGTTTATTCCCTGATGACCCGAGTGCAAGACATCATTCAGTGCATGGCCTACAACTCGGCTTTGCAGATTCCACGGGAGAATCGGGATGCGAGAAGCGCTTTCAACTGGGAGGGCGCTTTTGTTTCCGACGGTGTCGTTTACGATCACATGAACTACCGCTTGAGAGGTCATAACCAGCGCTATCAACTCCAACAGAAACGAAACATGAGGTTCAGGTTCAATCGAGGCCACCATTTTCAAGCGTTCGACCAGAAGGGGAGACCCTATCCCACAAAATGGCGGACCCTTTTATTCTCGAAATGCTTCGGGCCGCGAGAGGTGGGAAGTTTCGGGGTGACCGAATCTGTGAACAACCTCCTCTTTAACACCTTGGGAATACCGGCTCCTTACACCCATTGGATTCATTTCCGAGTCGTGGATGAAGCCGAGGAATCTCCTCTCGATGGGGGTGGACAGTACGATGGCGATTTCTGGGGGATGTTCCTGGCCATGCAAGACTACGATTCCCGGTTTCTTGATTCACACAACTTACCCAAAGGAAATCTCTACAAACTCACCGATGGCCAAACGGAGGGTAAACGACAACAACGGTATCAATCCAAGGAAGCGGTGTCGAACGCCGAGGACTACAACAATATTCGTCAAAACCTCCACCCTGCAGCGGACGAGACTTTTCTGAAAACCTATGTCGATATCGACCATTGGGCTCGCTATGAAACCATCCAACAAGCGATCCGCCATTATGACCTCGGGGTCTATCCCGACCGTGAAAATGTATCCGCCCCCGCTGACACACCCGCGCTAAAAAACATGGCTTGGTTCTTCAGGCCCGACCCCGGGAATCCCCTCGGAAAACTCATGCCCCTTCCTTGGGATCATGAACAAACCTGGGGAGAAAATGGAGCGCATCAGGGCTGGGATATGCCAATGTATGCAATCATAGATCCACAGATTTCCGATGGCCGTGCGAAGGTCGATTATACAGGCGGCCCACGTCAAAAGGAGAGCCTTTATATTCATTACCGCAATGTTCTCCGCGAGTTTCGCGATCTTGTTTGGAACCAAGAAGTCCTTCCTCCGTTGATCGAACGGTATAGTTCTGTCATCGAAGAGTTTGTACCAGCCGACCGCGATCGCTGGAAAGACAATCCCATGAGCCAAGGGACGCTTTCGGATTTCGGAACCCTCGAGGATAAAGTCGATGACATGTCTGTCTACGCGTTCGTCGGAGGCACACATTGGCCCGTCACCAGCCGCCCGAACACATCGATGGTCGCCGCCGGTGGGCGTGCAGTCGAGTTGGACGAGCGTTCCGAATACGGTGGCGACGATGTCTCCATCCCCGATCAACCCACAATCACTTCCTTGGGTGACCCGACCTTTCCCTCGCACGACCTCAGATTTCAAACTTCCCCCTTTTCCGACCCCCAAGGTGACAACACCTTCGGCGCTTCGAAATGGCGAATTGCTGAGATCACCGACCCGGATGCTCCATCCTATGATCCTGATGCCGACCCGATTCTCGAATGGACCGAAGTTTGGACCAGTGGCGAGATCCTTACCGAAGACTTAGAGATCCAGGTGCCTTCCGATTCTGTTCAGCCAGGACACACCTATCGTGCCCGGAGCCGAACTAAGGACAATACGGAGAGGTGGGGGCATTGGTCCGACCCTATCGAATTTACTGTGGCTGAGAGTGCATCCCTTCAACCCGGAGACATCATCGTCAGTGAATTTCTTGCGAACGCCATCGGAAATGACGATTTCAAAGAGTGGATCGAATTGTTCAACACTACAGGCACGGACATCGATCTCAGGGGAGTCCAAATCCGAGATAACGAATCGGACTCGCACCTCGTCCAGAGTGCGAGTCCCGTGATCGTTCCTTCCAAGGGATATCTCATCATCGGCGAATCGACCGACACCGCGATCAACGGCGACTCCCCCGTCCAATATTCCTTCTCGAACGACATCACGCTTGGGAATAGTGGCGACGAAATCATTCTCCTCAGCCAGGGAAGCGTGATTCATTCGGTCGGTTACGGAAACTTCGTCGCTGGCCCCGAGCCCATTCTCTCGGTCATTGAGGACTCTCCCACTCAGGGACGATCTTTTGGAATGGCGACCGACTATTGTGCTGGACCCAGTCCCATATGGACACTGCAGTCTGGCGATTATGGGTCAAACAGCGATCTCGGGACCCCCGGTAATGACAACACCGATGTCGATGTATGCGCTCCCGATCTTTCACCCCCCGACCTTCTCACATCCAGTTTCGGGCGCCGCAACCTCATTGTTCTAAGTTTTGATGAGCCACTGGAGGCGACTTCAGCGGAGGATGTGTCCAACTATTCGGTCGACCCTGGTGCGGGCCAACCCCATTCAGCTTCTCTTGAAACCCCATTTTCGGTTGTACTCACTTATGCGATCGACCTGACACCCGATGTGGATTACACGATCCTTGTTGCGAATGTGGCTGATCTATCGATGAATGCGATCTCTCCGGCAGCTACCGACACGTTGAATTATTCCCTACCGCCAGTCTCTATTACCGAGGTCATGTATGATAATCGTGGAAATGACATCGAATGGGTGGAGATCTTGAACACCTCTCAATCTCAGATCGATCTATCCGAATGGGTATTTACCGACGATGAAGTATTTCCTCCAACCGGAGAAGGAAATGCTGTACTTCCGGCGGGAACTCTTCTCGATCCCGGGGAGTACGCAGTGGTTGACCTCTGGGGGAATCCCAATTTTTCATTGTGGCAAATGGAACCCGACATTCGAGTGATCCATGCGGTTCCGCAAACTGTGGGGGCCTTGTCCAATGGTGGCGACAATCTGGCGTTGTTCGAGACGATGCCAGCAGACAACCTCGTCGATGGATCCCTGGGCGCTAGTTTTCCAGACCTCTCCTTCGATGGTCAATCCATCGAGAAACAAGACGAGGAGTTTCCCTGGGCAGAGGATCTTGCGGTCTCATACAATTTCAAGGCAAGTACTGCCCCGCTTGGGTTTCAAACCGGCCTCAATGAGGATGGTGAATTCCTGACCTCTTTCGCCAGCCCAGGAAGGAATAACGGCAGTGATCCAGGGCCGACAAGGACCCCCACCTTTACACAAACCGGGACAGCGACCCCCACTCCCACATTGACCGCGACGCCCTCACAAACACCCACATCGACCTCCACTCACACTCCGACTGAGACTCCAACCTCCACGCCGACTCCGACTGTGACCCCAACCGAGGCACCGGATTACGACATCGCTCCTCCCCCCTTAGGAGATGGAAGTATTAACTCGGAAGATCTCCTCCTTCTTCTAGAGGGGATGAAAGCAGATGAAGAGGAATCATTCCTTCTCTTAGATTTCTCGTTGTTTTGGATGAATGAGGGTGGAAACTAGCGGGCGATAAGTCCAAGCAATTCTTCGTACCAAGGAGACATCCCCCCTCACGCTTCAAATTGAGCGATTCGAATTGATCCTTCAATACCCGTTATCCTGATGGACGTCACGTCACGCTCCCCGCGCGATTAAAATCCAATTTGGCCCCCCGTTCCTAGGAAGGTTTGCGTGGAATTCGGTGTTTTCTCACTCCACGCTGAGGGTGGGCTTGCGGATTGGCCCTAAACCCTTGATAATTGGCTCTTTGTGTGGAGGATTGGACTTGACCTGGATTGATCTTACCAGAACCATACACAAGGGATTAGCGACCTGGCCCGGAGATTCCAAACCGGAGATCCTGCCTGCGAGCCGTATCCAAAATGGTGATTCCTGCAATACCTCCACCTTGAGGTTAAGCAGCCATTTGGGGACTCACCTCGATGCGCCCTATCACTTTGAGCCGGGCGGAAAACGACTCGACGATATGGCCCTCGACCCGTTTATCGGTCAAGCGACTGTCATCGATTTCACTTCCCAATCGACTCACATCTCACGCGAGGACCTCGAATCGAGAGAATTAAACGGAGTGGCTCGGCTTCTCATCAAGACCAGGTTTGGGGAAAGACTCGATCAAACCGATTTTTCTGAAGATTTTGTTGGAATGGCGCCCGACGCGGCCGAATTTGTTGTCGAAAATGGGATCGAATTGGTCGGGATCGATTATCTCTCTATCGAACCGTTCCACCAACCGGGGCATGAAACCCACCATACTCTTCTCCAAAATGAAGTCGTCATTGTGGAGGGCCTCGACCTAAGTCATCTCACCCCAGGGACTTATGATTTCATCTGTCTCCCTTTAAAGATAAAAGATTGTGACGGTTCCCCTTGCCGGGCTGTAGCAAAACGCATCATTGGAGAAAACTGAACTGTATGCCTACCGCTAAATTCATCAAACTGAAAGGCCGCAACCCCTATTCGGAACAAGTCCAGGGCAAAGCCAACGAACCTATTACAGTGGCCGCTATCTTGGACCGAGCAAAGAAGGAGTTATCCCTCAAGTTCAAGAAACCGACTCTCGGTGAGATCTGGGACAGACTCGAACTCAACTCACCCCGAGTGGCGATCGTCTGCGGATCGCCCGATCATCCCGCACATGTTATGGACGATGTTACTCGACTTCGGTGCGCTGCGGAGATTTGGACCCAAGGCGGAGTCCCGTTCTGTTTCGGCATTCCTGTCCTATGTGATGGAACCGCACAGAGTACACTGGGGATGTCCTACTCGCTCGCCTCCCGGAACCTGATTTCCGATATGGTGGTCAACCAAATCGAAGCCCAGAATTATCACTCCGCAGTCGTCCTTTCTGGTTGCGATAAATCACCTTTTGGCGTACTGAACGGATTGGTCAACCTTGACTTGGTTCGTCAGGCGCGCGGTGATCATCCGCTTCATGCCTCTTTCATCCCATCGCATGTTCTCAAAGGCGGCATCATTCCACCTAAACTTGAGAACGAAATTCGTTCGCTCGCCAAAAAGGCCCGCAAAACCGGCCATGAGAGTATCGCCGACGATATCGACGAGACTCTCGAATACATTCTTCAATGCAGTTCGAACCAGGCCTTTCAGGGTATTCTCCAAAGATGCGTTCAGGTGAAACTGATCACTCAAGCGGATCATAAGAGGATCGAGAAAGAACTGGCCATCAACACCTGCGACAGCAAGGGGGGTATTTGTGCCTTCTATGGAACCGGGAATAGTTCGAGGATTGCAGTTTCATCCCTCGGATTGGTCCATCCAGAGGTAGAACTTCTAACCGAGCCCCCGACTCAGTCACAAATCCAAGTCGTGGTGAAGTCGCTATTCTCGGTGATTCAAAAGGCCGAATTTTCCGTAGGGAATATTCTGTCTAAGAACATTGAGAACAGCATCCGAGTGACCAACGCCACCGGCGGTTCGACCAACCTAGTCAAGCACATGGTCGCTTCCATGCTCTATGCCGGATTTCGATTCGACCTCTGGGACTATCAACGCATTCGCAATGCTCACCCGATTCCGGACATTTTCGATTACTCCCTCACTCAGGGCCGTGACATCTTTGCCCTGGCTCAACAGTGCTGCGATGGGAAGAGCCGTGGTGTCGAAACCATGATGCAGTCATTGATCGATAATGAAGTCCCAGTCGCACTGAGCGTCCCCACAATCACCGGCCAAACCTGGAAGCAGAGACTTGCCAAGAAAACCAAAGGGTTGTCTCCCAAAAACGTGACTGATAACCCCATTATCCTTTCGGAACCCAGACGTGCCGTTTCGGGAATCGAAGTCTTTCGCGGTAACTTTTTCGAATCGGCAGTTCTTAAATTAAGCGGTTTCTCGGATGCACAAACCTCCGAGTTCGATAACAAGGTTTTTTATGTGCTCTACTACGAAAGTGAGGATGAAGCCAACAAAGGACTGTCCGATGCGCGATTGATCGATGCCCTCAAACAACAGAAATCCCTCTCCAAAGAAGCGCTCCTCGCCATGATTGCGGTCAATCGTCGGGAGGACGACCCGACCATGGCAGAGGTCAATCAACTCAATCGTTCGAAACTTTTTAACATGATGATCGACCGTCGGCTGTTCAAAGTTGCGGTGGTCATTGCCGGCCAGGGGCCCGAAGCTTTTGGTATGCCCGAGATGTTCACCCCAATGCAACTCATCAACAGCAACCACATCCTTCGGAAAATGGCGATCCTCCTCTCCGATGGTAGGTTCTCCGGTGTGACCTACGGCGCCGCATTCGGTCATGCGACTCCTGAAGCAATCAAAGGAGGGCATCTCCTCTACCTCAAGACCGGGGATATGTTGCGTCTTCAGATGAATCTAAAGAGAATCGAAATGTTGAATCCCCAAAAAGCGCGCAATGGGACATTGGAGCCGTATGCCGGTTCACTTGATCGAGAACGCTATGTCCTCGGCGCCCAGCGTCTGCAAAGGATGGAAAAGAGAAGGGAAGCCCTCTCTCCCACCAACCGCTTGGAGAACATAACCGACGCATCTCAAGGCGTGGTCCCGGACCGTGTCGCCAAACACGCAACCAAGAAACACGCCTCAAAGGGGTCTTCCTACAAGATCCGCAACGCTCGCCGCCAGAGCCAGACCGAGCAACAGGTGGCCTGATCTGTCTCCATGGCCCGACAGGCCATGGTCCCTGTAGCCCCGCAATTCATTTGCCGGGATGCTGAGACCCACCGGTTCGCGCTGGTCCACGCGACCCGGAAAATGAGTTGCCGGACTGCAAATCTTTGTCCCACCTCGTCTCATTCCACCCGAATCTGCCGATAATTCAGTTCATGGAGGTTGCTGAGACCCAAAGGGAATTGATGTTTTCGTTTAATTGCGTTAAATTTCTTAACAGTGGAGAGCAAGGGGTGCCTTCACCTTCCAAATTGAGCTGTTTGATGAGCGATACATGACCGAATCCAATCTGGGAAATACCCGTAAACCGCGAATCCTCGTAGTGGATGACACGGCAATGACACGCGACACCATCGCCGCGATCCTCGCCGACATTCCCGCCGATGTCTCTGTCGCCACCAGTGGCGAGGAAGCCCTAAAAATGGTCAAAGAGACTCCCTTCGATACTGTCGTCAGTGACATCATGATGCCCGGAATCGATGGCCTGGAACTCCTGCGCGAAGTCAAGAAAATCACCCCGTCAATCGGTTTTGTTCTGGTCACAGGGTACGGTAATGTCCGAGATGCTGTCACCGCAATGCGACACGGGGCCAGCGATTACCTCCAGAAACCGATCCAGAATGACGAGCTCATCGCTGTTGTTGAGCGGGCATTCGAGAATTCCCAGATGCGGCGCGAAATCGAAGACCTTCGCCGTAAAGTCCGAGAGAAGGGCGATATCGCTGGGATTCACACTTGCAGCGAGAAGATGAAATCGGTTCTCAGAATGGTCCAGGATGTCGCTCATACCGATGCCACTGTCCTGATCAGCGGTGAAAGTGGAACCGGTAAAGAACTCATTGCTAAAGCCCTGGTCTCTATGGGAAAACGTGAAACCGGCCCTTATTTCGCTGTCAACTGCGCAGCGCTTACCGAGTCACTTGTTGAGAGTGAATTGTTTGGTCACATACGTGGCGCCTTCACCGGCGCCCACTCCGACCGCGAAGGGATTCTGGGGGAAGCGGATGGTGGAACGGTTTTCCTCGATGAGGTGGGAGAACTTCCCCTCGCGACTCAAGCGAAACTCCTTCGATTCTTGGAAACGGGTGAAGTTCAGAGGATTGGGG
>JAJDBZ010000259.1 GCA_029261095.1 Candidatus Omnitrophota bacterium
CAAGCCGGTGTTTGCGGGAGATATGACTTGGGCGCGCAGGATATATTCCCCCGCGGGTACACCTTGAATGCGGTAGATCCCATCCGTCCGGGAGATCGTACTCACCACCGGAGCGCCCGCTTGGTAGGCGATAACATCCACTCCGAAAAGCGGGATCGGCGCCTCATCGGGGTTCGGATTGGGCATGGTCACACGACCCGAGATGGACCCGTTGTATTCGTCGTTAAACTCATCGTCGGGATAAAGTGCCGTACCCCCCGAGATATCGTCCTGCTCGAGTGACCTCGCCTGAGTATCGCCCGAGTAAATGAATGGGAACATGCTTGGATACCGGATCGAAATGGGGTCTTCCACAACGTTCTGCTGAAAAGAGTGATCCAGACCGCAGATGTGTCCAATCTCGTGGACAGCCACTGACAGGAGATCCATGGGGGTCACGAACCCGATCCCTTTCGATGCGGAGGGTTCCGGTTTCTTGATGAACTTTCCTTCGATGTTCGCTCCAAAATCGAAGTCGCGATCATTGAAGATCAGGTCTGCATCCACAATCTGTCCATCGAGCTGACCGTCATACTCTTCATCTTCAAACGTGAGAAAAGTCACAGCGATGATTCCGGTCCCTTCCGGAAAAATCCCCGTGATGTTGGCATTGTCGAATAGAATGATGTTGGTTTCATCGACATCGGTGGTCAGGATCTGGTCGGTCAACTTGAGGTCATTGAAATCGATCTCTGACGCTGGAAGTTTTTCCCATGCGCGAAAACCATGGCGGAGAATGTCGAACTCGCCGCCTGTTCCATCGCCGTTATCGTCCACGTCCTCGGTTCCTATGCGGTTGGCAAAGAACTCCACAGAACCCTCGATAATGTTCGGTTGATCTCTTGGAATTTCATCGAGATCCCATCTGACGAGGTTGTCGTTAGAAGTCAGAATCGGGGTGTAGGCGAGTGAGTCCGAAGAGACTAGCGTTAGTAAAATTGTGGCGACGGTCATCATCCCGCCGATCCTTTGGGGCACCGTTTTCATGCCTACCTCCCCATCATTCAAAAAGGAAATTTTGTCCCAAAAATGCCTGTGTAAAGGAAAACACTCCTTCATGAAGGTTTTCGGCACATTCCAATGACCCTTTAAGTCTTTTCCCTTGGGCTAATCCGCAAAAGTCAGAATTAGCATGAAAAGTTTGCTAGATCACAATTAGAGTATATCACTTATTCGTATCGTAAGGCTACTGTGGCATCCAGGGAGGCGGCTCGCCAAGCGGGATAGAGCCCGCTTACCAAGCCAGCAACTGTGGAACAGGTGAAGGCAATCATGAGTGTGGCGGGCTCGACCGCCCAAGGCCAATCCTTGAGTTCGACCACAAATCTCGGGACAATTTCCCGGACCAGGTAGGCCATTCCTAAACCGCCGATCATGCCCACCAGCCCCGAAAGGAGGCAAAGTGCGAGTGTTTCGAAGAGAAATTGGTAGATGATATCTCTCCTGCGCGCACCCAATGCTTTTCTTAAACCGATCTCTGGAGTCCGTTCGGTGACCGAGACGAGCATCATGTTCATGACCACGATCCCCCCTACCACGAGCGATATCGCCGCAAGGGCCGCGAGAATCGATTGGACCATAGTTACAATATTCTGGATTCCTTGAATTCTTTCCTTCTCGGTGAACGCCAAAAAATCCCACTCGCCATGACGTTGGAAGAGGATATCCACAGCATCCACCATTACCCGGTTGGTGTTGTAGCTCCCCTTAACCTTAATAACAATTTCGTCCAGTGGGTTGAGTCCGGAGAATCGCCGCCGCCCAGTCGTCAGGGGTATGTAAACATCTTTGGCGAATTCGGAGTTCCCGATTTCCTCGGACTTCGGGTCCACCACTCCGACCACTTTGAAACGTTGACCGGTGATCCGAACCTCTTCGTTAATCGCATTCTCTTCAGATTTGAAAAGTTTCTCGGCCAACTCCGCTCCGATGGTACAGACCTTGAGGGCATTTTCCTGATCACTCCAACTGAGGTTTCGCCCAGCTCGGACAATCCTTCCCCGCGCCTCCAGATAATCCGGGTCGACTTCCTTAAGGTTTCCCATGACGTGTTGGTTCCCAAAGATAATCTGTTTCTGATCGGAGTCCCGCATCCCGCCGATATACTCCGCGTAGTCGATCTCTCCCCTGACTGCCTCCAAGTCCTCATCTTTCAGGTTCTTCCAATCGTCTAACCAATGTTTGTACCTTTGCGGAGGGGCGTTCTCGATGATGACTAGATCCGCCCCCCAACGGCTCTCGAGTTCGATGATGATCAGTTTCTTGGCCTGATCCCCAAGGGTGACGATCATGACAACGGAGCCGACAGCGATGACAATTCCAAGGGCAGAGAGAATCGATCTCATTTTGTTTCGTGCCAGGCCTTCGCATCCGGCCAACAGATCTTCTAGAATTCTCATGGTATCGACTCTCTATCAATATTTGGGTCTTGACTCAAACTATAGTTGAAGCCGTTTCATTTGTGAAACCGATTCATGTAATGTCCAGACTCCATGGCCAAGAAAAAGAACTCCCTTTTCAGAAAGTTACGAAGGTCCGAATGGGGAACGCGGATGACCGCGAGGTTTATGAGCGGGGGAATCAAATGGCTTTCGCGAACCGTTCGCATCGAGTGGATCGACCGCGAGAACCTAGATGAACTTTACGCCAAGAAGGAGAATTTTATCTTCACTTACTGGCATTCCGAGTTGATCCTCGCGACACATTCGGGGGCCCAGGAGGCGAAGATTTGTCCGATCGTCGCGATGACCAGCCCAAGCCGGGATGGGGCCATGATCGCCGAGAATATGACATCTCAAGGGGTCAAGGTCGTGCTTGGGTCAAGCGGCCGAGGCGGCGCTGGCGCCTTTCGTCAGTTTGTCAAAGATTTGAAAAGTGGAATGAATGGATCGGTCGCAGTCGACGGGCCCAAAGGCCCCCGCAATGTTGTCAAACCCGGTCCGATCAGGTTAGCACAGATGACTGGCCTTCCCGCGGTTCCATTTGCAATCGGCTATAAAAAAAGGTGGGTGACACGTAGTTGGGATCGTCTCCGCATCCCGTACCCCTACACCACAGCGACCATCGTTTGCGGGAGGCCATTGTTCTTTCCGAGGGATATGGGTCCGGAAGAGATCGATGAATCGGCGGCAAGACTGGGTCGAGGTTTGATGGAGCTACGGAATAGGTTGCCTTACGATAATGACTTGGAGTAAGAGGAGGCCTGAATAGGATGGCGCAACCCACCGAAATCGGGAAGGGAGGAGATCGGACAGTCCATATCAAATGGGATGATGGCGAGGAGTGTGACTACACCTTCCGTCTCCTGGCAAAGTCCTGCCCATGCGCCAACTGCCGTAAACGCCGAGAGGCAGCGGAGAATGAACCCAAAAATCCCCTCCAACTCAAGATGGCCGACCCCGATGCTCCGCCCGAGGACCCGATTCTCAAGAAGATCGACTGGGTCGGCAATTACGCTCTGCGGCTGACCTGGGAGAAAGGATGCGAGCACGGGATTTATTCCTTCGGTTTCCTGAAGGAGTTGTGTGGGAAGGGGGAGGAGGAGGTTTGATAGTCCGCCGACGAAGGAGGCGGACTTCGTGTGAATAGCGACATGGTTTTAACCTGTCGCGGCCCGGATCGATCCCGTAAATGGTATCGATCCGATTCGAGTTTTATATTTCATCGGACGCTGAATCACCTACCGGAGACCGCGACGGGATGAATCCCGTCGCTAAGCACACGAAACCCTCCCATTCGGTCGGGTTGTGGATAGATCTATGGGTGGTGGTTAATCCGCTCGTTCGAGTTCGTTGTAGAGGGGGCCTTCCTCGTGGTGTTTGCGTTGATTGAGAACGTATGCTTTGACGCGAGGAATGCCTTTCTTTGTCAATGAAAAGACTCCGAATTTGTTTTGCCACCTCAAGATTTCGTTCGGTTTCAACGCGTGGTTGATCAGATGTGAACTCGTCCCTTTAACCTCCTTCACAAACTCCGAGGCTGAAAGGCTGGGACGCAGTTCGGTCAGAATATGGAGGTGGTCTTCAATGCTGCCAACCGCAATTGGGGGGCAGCCGATTTCCTGACATTTTTTGAAGATTGCCGCATGTACATCATCACGAATATCCTCGGTCAACCAAGGCCCTCTGTTCTTCGTGGTCCAGACGAAATGAATGTAGATCTCCGCATAGTTCCGCCCCACTCTAAACCTCCCACAGTCCGCCGACGAAGGAGGCGGACTTCGTGTGAATAGCGACACGGTTTTAACCTGTCGCGGCCCGGATCGATGCCGAAAATGGTATCGGTCCGATTCGGGTTCGATGGTTCATCGGACGCTGAATAACCCACCGGAGACCGCAACGGGATGAATCCCGTCGCTAGGCACACGAAACCCTCCCATTCGGTCGGGTTGGCGTCATCTCCATATCATGGAGAGGCGTTGGGATCCTCCTCCATCCACTGATCTTGGAACAAGACCAAATCCGTTCCGTTCACAAAACCATCCGAATTCAAATCAGCCCGCTTCAAGACGAATTCGTAGCAGCCCATGTCGTACGAATCTTCCCCCTCGTGCCCCCGGCCCACAACATCAATGGGGCGGGGATTGCCGTCCAGATCGGTCAACACCTCCACCTTCGTCCCGGCATCGATACAGGGTGAATTTGCCCGGAGCCGGTAATCGCCGTTCTCGGGATCTATAAAGAGAGGATCGCCGCCTATATTCCCCTCACCGATACGGTTGGGAACAAGTGAATAGGTGATGACTTTAGCGTTAGACAATCCTTTTGGGACGATACAGTTTGTAACAATAGCTGCTGACGCCGCCAGATCATCAAAATCGTTTAAGAAGGAAGCATTGTTGAGTCCAAAAGTGCAATTCACAAGTCTTTCACTTTCTCGGGTGATTACTACTGCTCTGCTCAAATTATGGTCAAATAGACAGTTCTTACAGGAAAATCCTGTTGGTCCATTGGAAATCCAAATGGCATATAGAGCTCCACCACTGAGTCCGATGTTATTGAGAAACACGCAATTCTCAATTTCGACTGTGGCATCAACTATATAGATTCCACCGCCTCTTACTGGTTCGGGAAATCCAAGTCTCCCCGGGCGACCGTTCTGAGTGAAATTGCAGTTTCTAACTGCCATTGTGACTCTTCTGCAAATGAGTCCGGAACCACCGCGAGTAGAGGTCTCCGTGTTAAGGTTTCCGTTCGTGATCGTGAACCCGTCGAGCGTTGTCTCATCCGCGCCGACCAGGACTCGGTCATTGAGGCCGGTAGCGTCGAGGATGGTTTCATTGACTGCAATGTCTCGGAGGTGGAATTCGTCGGTAGCCTCTGTCCCGAAGAAACCGCCGTACATCGAGACTCGGTCCTTCATCGCCAGCGATTCGTTGTAACGGCCAGATGCGACCCAAATGTCGTCTCCCGCAGTCGCCGCCTCGATCGCGTAGGCGACCCTCGCGAACGCGGTTTCCCAGGCAAGACCGTCGGGTCCAGGACCATTGGGGGAGACATGCAGTGTGATCGCTTGAGTGGATGTGCAGATTAAAATCAGGAGAGAGAAGAAAAGTGTCCATCGCATTTCGAGGTCCGCACCTTTCGAAAATGGATTTCCAACGAGTTCGTCTACAATTCTAACAGAGAGAAAATTTCCCGATAGATAGAAAATGACAAAGTACCCACAGTCCGCCGACGAAGGAGGCGGACTTCGTGCGAATAGCGACACGGTTTCAACCTGTCGCGGCCCGGATCGATGCCGAAATTGCTATCGGTCCGATTCGGGTTTTGTATTTCATCGGACGCTGAATCACCCACCGGAGACCGCAACGGGATGAATCCCGTCGCTATTCACACGAAACCCTCCCATTCGGTCGGGTTGGCTCCATCTCCATTTCATGGAGAGGCGTTGGGGGGCAGGTCTATTCCTCGCGCTCACTCTCGGGAATGTGCACTAACATGACTGAGTTGTGCTTAAAGAGTGATCCGGGGTCCTCCGGGTCGTAGTCGAAGAAACCACCGTTCCAGATGATGAAGACTTTTTCCCCTTTGTCATCCAGCTTTAGGGAGAAAGAGCCACTGGGGGTGTAGCCGTATTTCTCCTCATAGAATGGGGAGAGAAAAGCCAGGACCTTTCTGGTACCGGTCTTCGTGTCGTATTGGACAAGCGGTGAGCCATCGACACACCCGTGACCATGGGCGCCAGGGAGGTAGTAGAGGTATCGCTCTCCCGGGCTACGCTCGATCGAGGTGGTGTACCGTTCCTCGCCGGGCCAGCAGAGGCCGAGGTCCACAATCTCCTCCTTGTCCGGGCTAAAAGTGAACATTTGCCCTGGGTGCGTTATCCCGTAAAACAGACCCTGGCTGTCGCGCTTGATGGTGGAAGCCCGCATTTCTCCGGTCGCCCCTTCGCATGTGGGAGTGCTGATTTCCATCTTCTCGAACCGATTCTTGTAAGGGTCGTACTTGATGAAATGTTTATCGGGGTCATCGGCGTGACGGTTCGAGGTGTAAACCATCCCCGTCTTGTCATCGATAAGCAGGACTCGGTTTGACCATTGGATGCCATCGGGTGGGTGTCCCGCCCATTGAACTGTCCGCGTGTCCATGTCCCAAGCCAGGAATTCGCAGTAATAACCGGTCGCATAGAGCATTCTCCGGTTGGGGTCGATACGGCTGGCGGGCCAGGAAGCACGCGGCATCGGGACTCCATAATCGGTAAACTCTTGGGTTTCCACATTGTAGGTCATGATATGTCCACCCTGATAACCCGTCTGAAAATCCTCTTCGTGGACATCGGGGTATTTCGACCAATAGGTGCAGAACCAGAGTTCGGGGCCATCAAGAAAATCGAGCCATCCGTGGATCTTACCCTCGCTAAAGACCTGATCGGACCTTCCCAGGACCTCATTGATTTCCGGGCTCAGGTTGATTTGTTTCGCGCTGGGGTCGTATTCGACAATGTAGAGGTGAGCGTCGTAGCTGCCGTTGTCACCGATTGAAGCGTAGAACCTCCCGGTCTTGGGGTAGTAGGCGGATTGCCCCCAATTAGCCCACATCCCCCGGTGGTGGTCATCGACCGGTTCCGGGAAAAAGAAAGGGGTCGCCGGGATGACACCAAATTCAACTAGCGGTGGAGTCTCGGCCATCACATACCCTTTTCCCTCGTGTTCGGCGACCCGGTCTGGCGGTATCAGCATCGACTTATCCTGGTCGACCACGACCTTTCCCGAATACAAAAGGCCCTCAGTATCCTTTTTCTCGGTGATTTCTCGCATTTTCGCTTCTTCCTCACCAAGAACCTTTGGCTCGGGGGCTGGAACATAGGATTTCTGGATCCTTCTGGGGTAGATGTCCTGGGGGGTGTTCAAGGACTGGGCGAAGATGCCGGGAAGTGCGAGAAACAAACCGAATGCGAGTGACAGGTTAAGGTGATGGAGTTTCATAGTGGAATCTCTCCTTTGGGACGGCAATTCTGGTGAGGGGGAGCCGAAGGGTCAAGCGGCAATTTGCGCACGGTGATACCCAGCGGTGAATTGGCCCCAATAACGGGGTTAGTGGGCTTGACTTCAGGGAAAGTCGTGCATAAATTCGCCGATCCGTTAGGAGAATGCAGAAGATCGGACGGTCGGCCGAAACCTATAACTCTACCGTTTTAATATTCGTCTTCATCCATGAGCAAACCCGGTCTCCGGGACGAAACTTTGGTTTGAGATCGTAGGCAGGATGATGGAGATTTCGGTGTTCTGCGGGTTGGCCTGGGGCATGTTGGCGGCGGCGGTTCAATACCTCCACCTTGAACGATCGGCAATGCGTGCGCTTCGCATCGATTGCGATGACCCCTCGAAGAGGATTTCAATGACCTTGTTCGGGTCGTTGATCCGGTTGCTGATTCTGATTGGCCTCTTTCTCGTAGCGTGGAAATCGGAATGGATCCGACTCGAATGGAGTGTGGTCGCCTTTGCGGTGTTCCACCTCTTTTTTATTTTTAAACTTGGATTCGATCTCAGATCGCGGCTAAGCCCTCCCGAAGGTCCGGACAAAACCTGAGGGCTATTAAATAGACGGAGCAAATACTTCGAATGGCGCAGACAGGCGTGTTGCCCCAACGGTATGGTGAGGGGCTTTTCAGAGTGGTCAAGGAAACGGGTAAGTATCAAGAGGTCGCAAAGGATCTCTCCGCATTCCTTGCGCTGCTGAATTCCAACGATCAGGTGAGAGATCTCATGGAGAACCCGGTCTATGGGACTCAGGAGAGACTGTCATTTCTCGAAGGTCTGCAGCAAAAGGCGAACTACTCCGACCCCGCTTTCGGTCTGCTGTATGTTCTTGTGGACCGTAACCGAATCGAACACCTTGAAAACATACTCGCCGCGTTTGATGAACGATACCGTAGGGAACTCGGTTTGGTTTCCGCGGAAGTGACAGTCGCGGGGGAAATCGATTCATCCACTCAGGACCGCATCAAGGAATTGGTCCAGAAGATTACCGGGAAGAATCCCGAGGTCGACATCCAATCCGATCCATCCATTATTGGCGGATTAAAAATCAGAATTGGAAACACGATCCTCGACGCCAGTGTCAAGTCGAAGTTGGAACGAATGCATCAAGCCCTGTTGGAACCCGAACAGGCTTCATCATAAATCAGAAACGCAATCAGGGAGTCGGAAAAAAGAACGATGACTACAGAGATCAGACCCGATGAAATCAGTTCGTTAATCGAACAGCGCATCAAGAACTTTAAGTCTGAAGGGAAGACCGAAGAAGTCGGAACCATTGTCGAAGTGGGCGATGGTATCGCGCGTATCTATGGCCTCGACAACGCTCTCCAAGGCGAGTTGGTCGAAGTCGAGAACGGCGTCCGCGGAATGGTCCTCAACCTCGAATCCGACAACGTCGGTGTGGTGCTCTTCGGTTCGGATCAGGGCATTAAAGAAGGGGACTCCATTCGATGCACCGGCGAGATCATGAGTGTCCCGGTTGGAGACTCGCTTCTCGGCCGTGTTGTCGATCCACTCGGCGACCCGATCGACGGTAAGGGTCCCCTGAATCCTAAGCCGACCGAAAGCCGAAGAATCGAGCAGGTCGCCCGAGGCATCGTCGACCGTCAACCGGTGACTCAACCCTTACAGACAGGCCTCAAAGCGATCGATTCGATGGTTCCCATTGGCCGAGGCCAGCGCGAACTCATCATCGGCGACCGCCAAACAGGAAAGACCGCTGTCGCGACAGATACCATCATCAACCAGAAACACACACACCAAACCGACGATCCGGTTTACTGCGTTTATGTGGCGATCGGCCAAAAGGAATCGACAGTCGCCCAGGTCGTGAGATCGCTCGAAGAACACGGCGCGATGGATTACACCATCGTGGTGAGCGCCTCGGCTTCTCAGCCCGCTCCGCTTCAGTTCATCGCCCCTTACTCGGGTTGCGCGATGGGCGAGTACTTCATGTTCAATGGCAAACACGCTTTATGCATCTACGATGATCTTTCCAAACAAGCGGTTGCATACCGTCAGCTTTCGCTTCTCCTTCGTCGCCCTCCCGGACGCGAAGCCTATCCTGGCGATGTCTTCTATCTCCACAGCCGTCTCCTGGAGAGGGCTTCCAAACTAAACGATGAGATGGGGGGAGGGTCGCTGACAGCGCTCCCGATTATCGAAACCCAGGCGGGCGATGTTTCCGCTTACATCCCGACCAATGTCATTTCCATTACCGATGGACAGATCTTCCTCGATACCGACCTCTTCAACTCCGGGCAGCGTCCTGCGATTAATGTCGGTCTTTCGGTGTCGCGCGTGGGTGGTAACGCTCAGATCAAGGCGATGAAGAAAGTTGCGGGGACGCTTCGGCTCGAGTTGGCCCAGTACCGTGAACTCGCGGCATTCGCCAAATTCGGTTCTGACTTGGACGCTGCCACACAGCGTCAGCTCACTCGAGGAAGCCGTCAGGTTGAGGTACTCAAGCAAGGACAGTATGAACCGCTTACTGTGGAACAGCAGGTGATTCAGATCATCGCCGCCAACTCAGGAGTGTGGGATGATGTCCCCGTCAAGGAAGTCGCGCGCTTGAGCGATGAGTTGCTAGAAACCTTCAATATTTCTCATTCGGCGTTGCTCGAAGAGATCCGTCAGAAGAAAGAAATTGGCGACGATCTTCGCGGGCAAATCGAATCCGCGATCAAGGCCTTTAAGGAATCCGCTGTCGCGGCACTGGCCTGATCGTCCATATCAAACTCGTCTCCCCTTCAACAGGAGATCGAGGAACAAGCAGTTAGAAAAAGTCCAAACATCTTTAGGAGCGATTTTTAAATGGCGAACGGCAAAGTATCTCAGGTGATCGGCCCGGTGGTCGACGTCGAATTCGATTCGGGAAATCTACCCGATATTCTGAACTCACTTCGTGTCCCGAAAGCGGGCGAAACGATGGAGAAAGATGTCACCCTCGAGGTCCAACAGCACCTCGGCAACAACATCGTTCGGACTGTCGCAATGTCGACCACAGATGGGATGAGCCGGGGTCAGGATGTCATTGACACCGGCGCGCCGATCTCGGTTCCTGTCGGCCCCAAGACCATGGGTCGGATCTTCAATGTAGTGGGAGAACCAGTCGACCAGATGCCCGCTCCCGAAACTGAAAAAACCTATCCCATTCACCGTCCCGCTCCACCCTATGCGGACCAATCGACCAGCACCGAGATTCTCGAAACCGGCATTAAGGTGGTCGATCTTCTCTGCCCTTACGCGAAAGGCGGAAAAGTCGGTCTCTTCGGCGGTGCCGGTGTCGGTAAAACCGTGCTCATCATGGAACTTATCGGAAACATCGCGCGTGAGCACGGTGGAACTTCGGTCTTCTCCGGGGTGGGAGAGCGAACCCGCGAAGGAAACGACCTTTGGCTCGAAATGAAAGAGTCGGGCGTCCTCGAAAAAACCGTGCTGGTTTATGGCCAGATGAACGAACCCCCCGGAGCGCGTCTCAGAGTCGGGCTAACTGGATTGACCATGGCGGAGTACTTCCGTGACGAAGAAGGCCAGGATGTGCTTCTGTTCGTCGACAACATTTTCCGTTTCACACAAGCGGGGTCGGAAGTGTCAGCGCTGCTGGGACGTATGCCATCCGCGGTGGGTTATCAGCCGACGCTTTCGACGGAAATGGGCGCGCTTCAAGAAAGAATCACATCGACGAAGAAGGGATCGGTGACCTCCGTCCAGGCCATCTACGTGCCGGCGGACGACTTGACTGACCCGGCGCCTGCCACCGCATTCGCTCACTTGGACGCGACCACTGTCCTTTCGCGCCAGATCGCGGAGCTCGGGATCTACCCGGCGGTCGATCCACTCGATTCTACCTCTCGAATCCTCACTCCGGATGTATTGGGCGAGGAACACTACAAGGTCGCTCGTGAGGTTCAGGAAGTCCTGCAAACTTACAAGGATCTCCAGGATATTATCGCGATCCTCGGTATGGACGAACTATCGGACGAGGACAAACTGGTCGTGGCTCGCGCTCGGAAGATGCAGCGTTTCCTTTCCCAACCCTTCTTTGTGGCGGAACAGTTCACCGGTTTCGAAGGTAAGTATGTGAAACGTGAGGACACCGTCGCGGCTTTCCTGGAAATCCTCTCTGGCGAGTTGGATGACCTGCCCGAACAGGCATTTTATATGGTCGGTGG
>JAJDBZ010000260.1 GCA_029261095.1 Candidatus Omnitrophota bacterium
CGTAGATTCCCTCGCCCACGAGGAGGGCGTCCCCGGTCGCCGACGTGGCGATGGCTTGGTGGATGGAATGGAAAGCGGTTTCCCAACTCTGGCCATCGGTGCCGTCCCCGTCAGGCGAAACGAAGAGGGTGGCGGCTTGGACAGGAACGGCCAAGAATAGAAAGACCGCAAGAGTTCCTCGGTCCATGAACACGGTATTGAAAATACTAGAAACAAGAATATTTGTTGTCAATAGAAATATTCGCGATATCCAGAATCAAACCAGTTTCGCGAGACGATCCAAGCACCCGTTCCAACCCTGATCATGGTGGCCCATGGTTTCGGCATCGGGGAACCGTTCATGGGTCAGATCGATCTCTGTTCCCCCCTCCTCGGTTGAATGGAAGTGGACTGTAACCAGAGTCTCGCCCATGCCCGCGTTCCCTTCTTCCCAAATGAATGTGTAAACCAATTTTTTCGGTGCATCCACTTCCTGGAAATTCCCCACAAGAATGTAGCTCTCTCCATCGGGATGTCGCATTTCGTATCGGTACTTTCCACCCACCCTGAGATCCACTTCCGCGAAAGGAATCTTGAAATCCTCCATGGGCGCGTGCCAATTCTTGATTCGGTCGGGGTCGGTCCAGGCCGCGAAGACTCGGTCTCGGGGGGCGGAGAATGTCCTTTTCACATTGAGTGAACATTGTTTGGTAGTCTGTTCAGGTTCCATCGGTTTCCTCCTCATGTGTTGTTTTTTTTAGGTATCGTTCGAGCAAGTCAAACTGCTCTTCCCAATAGAGTTTGTGCTCCGCGATCCAGGTCATCGCTTCTCCAAGTGGTTTGGGGTCAAATCGCAAGCGGTGAACCCTGCCTTCACGGCTCCTCGCGATGAGACCCGCACGCTCTAAGACACGCAGGTGCTTGGATACTGCTGGGAGGGACATTTCGAAAGGTTCGGCTATCTCAGTCACCATCAAATCTTGCTGGGTCAATCGTCCCAAGATCTCACGACGTGTGGGATCGGATAGCGCGGAGAAGGTCAAATCCAAGGAGCGAGAGGTTTGTTTAACCATTTGGTTAAATGTTATTCCTCAAATCGTCCCCTGTCAAGGAAAATCCATCGAATGGTTTCATCTAGCCCGAACTCGGGCTGATCCGACACTTGTTCCAACACAGGGGGTCGAATAGACTTTCGACTCCACACAGATTTCTGGTTGAGGAATTCTTTGAATTGTCCGAATTGAGAAAAGACCCCATAACAGGGCGCTGGGTAATCATCGCGTCCGAGCGGTCAAAACGCCCTCAGGAGTTCGATACGCTTCGGGCCGATCCACTGCCTGGTGTGTGTCCCTTTTGCCATGGAAACGAATCTCTGACTCCTCCAGAGGTCCTGTCATTTCGGCACACAAGGACCGACCCAGACGAACCGGATTGGTGGGTTCGAGTTGTTCCGAACAAGTACCCCGCGCTGACCGGCGAGGGGGAACCCTTCCGGAGTGCGGAGGGTCTCTATGACATGATGAATGGTGTCGGAGTCCACGAGGTCATCATTGAAACCCCCGACCATCAAACTCCATTGGCCGCACTTCCAAGCGAGCATGTTCGGGAAATCATTTGGGCTTACCGTGAACGGGTCAATGAATTGTCCAAGAATCCTAAAATTGGTTATATTCTCATATTCAAGAATCATGGACCCTCCGCGGGAGCGTCATTGGATCACCCGCACACCCAGCTCATTGCCACCCCGATCGTCCCGATCCTTGTGGAGGAAGAGCTCAAGGGGGCTCTGAAGTACTTCAAATACAAAGAACGGTGCGCGTTCTGCGATATGATCGCCCACGAACAAAAGAAACCGCTTCGATTGTTGGAAACAACTGAATCGTTTGTTGCGATCCAACCCTTCGCTTCCCGATTCCCTTTTGAAACCTGGATCATGCCGAGACATCATAGTTGTCATTTCAATACGATCCTCGATAAAGAGGTCGAAGACTTGGCGGGCATCCTTAAACGAACCCTGGGGCGGATGTGGAATGTGCTCGACGATCCACCCTTTAATTTCATGCTGCATGTCGCCCCTCCAAAAGATGAGGGTAATCCTTATTATCACTGGCATATCGAAATCATACCTAAACTCACGACTATCGCCGGTTTCGAGTGGGGTTCGGGTTTCTATATCAACCCGACTTCCCCAGAGGAAGCATGCAGCTTCCTCAGAGATGCTGAATGGGAGGTCCCTTACAAAAAACCCCCTCGGGTTTTTCAGGGACAAAAAATATAGAATATGTTCAAGAAGATTCTTGTTGCAAATCGGGGAGAAATCGCCCTCCGGATCATTCGCGCAAGCCGTGAACTCGGAATCAAAACGGTCGCGGTCTACTCGGAAGCGGACCGGGATTCGCTCCATGTGCGGTTCGCCGATGAGCACATTTGCATCGGCCCCCCACCGGCCAAAGAGAGTTACCTCTCAGTCCCACGCCTAATAGCTGCCGCTGAAATTACCGATGCAGATGCGATCCATCCTGGGTATGGATTTCTCGCCGAGGATGCATCCTTCGCCGAAGTATGTGAAAGCTGCAATATTAAATTCATCGGCCCCGATCCGAAGATCATTTCTCAGATGGGGGATAAACTCACCGCGCGCGAAATTGCGAAGAAGGGTGGAGTGCCCGTCCTTCCTTCGAGCGACGGGGCGGTGCCCAGTGAAGCCGATGCCGTGACCATCGCTGAGGAGATTGGTTACCCGGTCATCATTAAAGCTTCAGGAGGAGGCGGAGGTCGCGGAATGCGCATCGCCCGGTCGGCGGGAGAACTTTCCAAAGCTTACACTACAGCCAAAGCGGAATCGGCCGCGGCATTCAATAACAGCGAAATCTATTTGGAGAAACTCGTTGAAAATGGACGGCATGTCGAAGTCCAGGTGATCGGCGACCAATATGGCAATCTGATCCACCTTGGGGAGAGAGATTGCTCCTCCCAGCGGCGGTATCAAAAAATGGTCGAAGAATCTCCAGCCCCAAACCTGCCACAATCGATTCGTGAAAAAATCTGGGAAGCAGGGGTTCTGTGCGCTCGCGCTGTCGATTACCAGAGTGCTGGAACCATTGAATTTCTCTTGGACCCCGAGGGTGGATTCTATTTCCTCGAAATGAATACTCGGATTCAAGTGGAACATCCCGTCACTGAGATGGTGACTGGCGTCAACATCGTGGCCGAGCAAATACGAGTGGCTGCGGGGAATAAACTTAGATACAAGCAGGAGGATATCCGCTTTCTGGGGCACTCGATCGAGTGCCGAATCAATGCGGAAGACCCGGATAATGGGTTCATGCCTAGCGCCGGACACTTGGATGTCTTTAACCTTGCGGGCGGATTCGGAGTGAGAGTCGATACTCATTGCTATAGCGATTATCACATCCCGCCATTCTATGACTCATTGATTGCAAAACTAGTCGTCCATGCTGAAAACCGGGAGGAAGCCATCCTTCGAATGAAGCGAGCCCTGGACGAATTTGTGGTCGAAGGGGTGAAAACCACCATCCCCTTCTGCAAACGAATCATGGATAACCCTAATTTCAAGGATGGAACGGTCCATACCAAGTATCTTGAAGAGATGCTTGCGGAACCCCAGCTGGTTGAGGCATAATCGAAGATGGAGGGAATGGCGTGAAAGGTTTTTTCCAAAACGATTTAGGACGAGTTTATATTGATCCCGCGATCATTACGCGGCTATGTGTCCTCCCGGAACTCTCCCATTCGGACGCGTTTGTGCCGCCGAAAGACGGTCCGGTGCCGGACGATCCCTATGCCCAGGTGACTCGAAAAGGTGTGGAGCGATATGTTCAAGTCGATTTCAATGATGAGGGAGAAGTGATCCTTTCATTGAACCTGCTTGTCCGTTATGGCCCCCCGATTCGATCCTCGGCGGCCAGTTTCCAAGAAAAGGTCATTCGACGGATAGAGGCCTCTACCGGACTGAAGGTGGCGAAAGTCGACATGAAAGTCGATGGTATTTATCGTCCAACCACTACAGCTCAGATTCCCGGACCCAAGGAACACAAGAAGATCGAGATGGATCAACCTGTC
The DNA here is from genome assembly GCA_029261095.1 of Candidatus Omnitrophota bacterium. Taxonomy (GTDB): domain Bacteria; phylum Hinthialibacterota; class Hinthialibacteria; order OLB16; family OLB16; genus JACKFH01. The sequence goes on from JAJDBZ010000260.1 coordinate 4,063, forward strand.
GAAGCCAAGTCTTAAGAAGGGATAGCAATGAAATTCTCCCTGAAAAACTTGGCTCAAGTCGGGCTATACGGATGTATCGTTTGGGTGGGGGTCGAAGGAGCGATGTTCATTGCGGGGGGCCTCGGCTGGGAACGCGGCCTCCAATCGGTGTTACCCTTTTCGCCTTTTAGCGAACCCGGGATGGGCCTTCGCCTTCTTTGTTGGGTTCTCGGAATCTCTCTCATCCTGCTTTCGTCGCTCGCCCTGGCTGACCCTTGGGTGTCCGGTGAAGAGGAAAACATCAACCTCCAAAATGAAAGAGGGAAGGTCTGGTTGTCGACTCGGACCATCTCGGATTATATCCAACGAAAATCGGGGGAGATCAAAGAAGTCGAATCTTTGAAAGTCCATGTGAAACCTTCGGGAGATCAACTTTCCCTTCAGGTCGATGTCTCCCTTCATGGCGACTCGCCATTGCCCGAAGTCACTGATCGCATTCAACGGTTTATTGAACAGGAATTGAAAGAGACTATCGGGATCGAAAAAGTAGAGGGAATTCACATCCACTTCAAAAAGATCGGCGGATTCGCCGAAGGATTACCGGCTCCGGAACCTAAGGATCGCCCCAAAGCAATCGATGGGAAAGATGAAGCGATTGAGCCGGAAGAAGTCGAAGCACATATCGAGAACTGAAAGACATAAAACTCATGACCGACGCAAAACCAAAAAGAGGAAGACGACGACGAGGGCGTTCGAGGAACAGGAAGAATCAGTCCTCCTCTGAATCCCAAGCAGCAGATACCCAGAATAAACCACAGAAAGAAACGTCCCGTCCGAGGTCCCAGGGGAGGGGTGGACGGGGATCCCGCCAAGAGAGATCGCCCAAACGGGAGAAACTTTCTGTGGAAGAAGTCTTTGGACGAATGACTCGAGACTTCCCGCCGGAGTATGGAGACCTTCCTGAGTTTATTAAATGTTGTCGAACCATGAGCGAGGCAGAGGGAGAGTATTCGGAGGACGAATTCTTCTATTTCGTCGCCACCAGTGTGGAAACATTGGCTGAAGATAAAATCGATGAGTTATTCGAATCCAAGTATTCCGGACCCCTCGAGGAGATTCGGGTAAAAGAAGGGTTGGAGGAAAACCAATACTGGAAAGCAGATGACTCCTCGGCACCGGATGAGTATCGACGATTGCTCGACGAGTTTCGGGAAGCGAAACGCGAGATCCTCTCCAAGTCCTTTCAGGAATTCGGCGAAAATCAGACCGGAACCCTTATCGAAGAGGACTACGACGAGTACCGACGCAGGAAAGAAAATGGAAAAGCGGCTTTCTACTCCCGTCACAAGTTTGAAGCGGTTCGAATGGAAGCCTCGGAAATGGATTTGAGTTTATCGTCTGATGAACCCGATGGGGTTCATTCAGACGTCGAGAATCAGGGCATCGATTGATAGCGATTACCTATCCTTCCTAGCGAGGTCAACTCAGATCAACCTTTATTTCCCTTTAACATGGCAGTAAAGACACGGACGGTCGCGGTAAATGTCCTTGTCGCTGCTCCAACCCTTCGGATGCGGATTGATGCTGTCATTGAACACTGCGTGACACTCGATACAGATCGAGTCCGCCCCTTGATCATGACAAGATGCGCAATTGGCAATCTCTCGGCGAGCAATCTGGCCGTGGAAATTGGGTGAGAACTCGTCCGCAAACCCGCGAGGGTGAGGCGATGTGGAGCGTTGTCCCTCTCCGGGGATATCGCTGACACCGTGTTGGCGGTGGCAGGTCTCGCAGTAACTCGGACGGTGACAGGTGATACAGAGCGCGGGATCGTTTCGAGCTTCGATGACGTGGCGCGATAGATAATCCGGTTGGTGAATTACCGCCATCTCGACACGGCCGTGGTGTTTCATGCTCCGGGTCAGCTCGTCGCTGTTGTCCGCATGACATTCCATACAATCATCCTGGGTGTGACATTGCGCACAGACTTCGGTTTGCGACCAAGCGTAATGCTTGTGGTCTCTTAAGAAATTCCCTTGATGACTAAATCGCGACATCGGCCTGAGACCGACCGACCAGAGGTCCGTGTGGCAATTGAGACACTGGAGATTCTGGTACTGTTCATCATGGTAATGACAGTTGAGACAGGTCTGCATGTTAGGAATGTTCCGGTCTTTCTGCCGTGTGCTGGATAGGTTGCTGCTGTGGCAGACATCGCAGGATTCTTCCATACCCGGTATTCCCAAATGTTGTTTATGTGAGAAGTTCAGGGCGGTGAGGACCTGCGGGATCTCCGCCTCCGGAACAATGTGACAGTTGTTGCAATCCTGGTCACGAAACTGTCGCTTGTGGTAGTGGCAGGTCAGACAAGTCTCCATAGGCGGAGTGTGTTTTTCGTTCGCGTTGGTCGATTCCCAAATGGAGCTGTGGCAAAAATCGCAGTCGAGCCCCACATCCATGATGTGCTGCTTATGACTGTAGTGATGGGTTTCGCTGGACGGGAGATAGTCCGGGAGCCATCCAGTCTTGATGAGGAGAGCGCAACCCGTCGATAAGACGACCAATGCTAGAGCAAATAACGGAATCACTCGAAAGAATCGTTCCATCTTCGATTTCGGCGCCATCGATTTCTCAGGCCACTCCCTCATCAGTATCCCTCCCGATATATCCCAGTCGGCTGGATGGTGTGAGGCGCCCAGCGCGACTCCCTGGCGTCGCGGTCATCCAACAAGTCGAAAGTCCCACCATTCTTCATTCGTTTGTCAAACCAGTAGGTCACAGTCAACAGCGCCTGAATCTCGGTGTTGTCCACGGCACTGTCGATGTATCGAAGGGTTGCCACCGCTTCGAGTTGTTTCCGCGGACGATACCCGCACGTCCAGGAGGCATCGAAACTATGGGGGGAACCATTGACGCGGTCGCGGTAATACGTGGCTCCCAGCTCCATGGACTGCCAACAATAGTCATTGAACCAACGGTGAGTAGTGAACCGTAGACGGTCATACCCGTTGTCGATTGATTCGAACCGGTCGTCCCCCTCAACAAAGGGAACCCCCTGTTCGGGGGGTTGGAGATGCCGGAGTTCCAAGGAGACTGAAGCTTCTTCATCATAGTAGCAACGTCCCCCGAGTACGAATTCCCAATACCCTTGTCCCTGGACATGATGGCGAGCGATCTGTCCTCCCGGACTCCGTGAGTCGTAGTAGATGGCTTCGCTCCAAAACCTCAGATCGGAGGATGGGTAAAAGTCGAGACCGAAAGCGGTTTCCTGGATTTTGTCGTTCGAGAAAACCGAAAGGAGTGAAGTGCTTGGGAGCAAAGCCCCTGGAATCGCCTCGTTGTAGCTGACGGAGAATTTGGCTTTGGGATGGAACTCGAGGCCCGCGTAAAGACCGAGCTCCACGATCTGATCGGTGATGGTGTCGTACGAGACATGTTCCTCGATTTCGAGAAAGTGAATGGGTCTCCAGAAAAAATCCTGGTTGAAAATCTCACGTGAGAGATCGCCATCGTCTTCGCGTTGAACATAAGCAAACCCGAGTTCCGAGGAATCGAAGGGCCGAAACCAAACACGCCCACCTCCCACACGGTCATCGCTCTTTCCCCCGTAATCTGAAAAAGAAGGGATCCCCCCAAAGAGAGAGTAGCCATGCCCCGAAGGGAGTTGCTTGGAGTAAGCGACCCCATCGAACCGTTCGTTGATGCCTGACCAGAAAACGTACTGCCGACCGAACCGGGCGTAAGTGGCCGGCATTTTCGGGTCGCGCCATTCGAGATACCCCGTCAGTAGTTCCGATTCCAATCGGCCATCGTAATGGATCTGGGTGTACTCCGATCGGTCCGCGAGGTCTTGCCTTGCCCAACCCGATCCATGGAATGACCACCCGGGTGATCCAAGTTCATCGACATGGAGCGTGAGATACTGACGGACGGGCATAAAGAATTCTTCAATCGGGTCTTCGAGACGGTCTTCGCGTAGGTACAGATGGGTTCTGAGCGATCCCTGCATACGGACCGAATAGGCCGGGAGACACACAAAGAATCCGGAGATGAATACGACCCAACCCAGGTTCCTCGCGCGGGACGGGAAAGAAAATCTATTAGGCCCGTTGTTCACTGATTCGTTTTATCCCCAATTTGCCCTAAGATGGTGTGATTTCCGGCGGTTCTCTTCCTATCAAGCATCGGCCAGAACCAAGATTATCATAAATAATACCTCTATTTGAGCGCTTATAAGTGCGGGCGACATCTTTTGCGCGAAGTTTCCTTATTTGAGATGCGAAACCGATCTAGACACTCCAGTTTCTCATCCCAACAATCCCTCTCATGATCGATACCCTCGAAACCTATCCGCGAATCAACCTGATCCACCATGTTTCGGCCGATGGAGCGATCTGGGGGACTAGCAATCGCAAGATCCTTCGGAAGCAAATGGGCGGAGAATGGAAGGAGATCTCCCGATTTCCATTTGTTCCACCCAAGGATATCTTGGAGGTCTCGCGTCTCACCGCTCGCGCCTCGCGGGTCGATCAATCCAACCTCTATGTGAACCGGCATGGGAAAGTCCTCGGGATTCGGAATGGAACGGTCTTTCGGATCGAGGAGGGACAGCCCCCTGACCCATTGGAAAACATCCAGGGCGATTCGATTCTTCGCCGGGGTTTTGCGGAGGATGAGGAGGGCGCCTGCTTTTTCGGTGAGTACTTTCAGAATTCAGAGCGTGGTCCGGTCCGGATTTGGAAAGCGGCTCCCGATGCCTCGCGGATCGAGGTCGCCTATGAGTTCCCCGCCGGGGCTCTTCGACATATTCATGGGATTCATGCCGATCCGCACGATACCGGTACTTTTTGGGTGACTGTCGGCGATGACAACGGTGAGTGTTTTTTTTATCGGACCAATGACCGATTTCAATCGATGGAACGTTTTGGCGAGGGGAATCAAACTTGGCGCGCGGTCGGCCTCCTCTTCACTCCGGAGTATCTCTGTTGGATCACCGACAGCCACATCGAAACCAACCATGCCTGTCGAATGAAACGGTCGGATGGAAGCCTCGAAATCGGACAGGAGATCGACT
>JAJDBZ010000027.1 GCA_029261095.1 Candidatus Omnitrophota bacterium
TCCTGGATGTATAACCGCTGGATGATTTCAGCTGACAGCAGGTTACGGTTCATGGGAAGTTTTTTTGGAGACATGAGATACTCCCCTCTTTAAAGCGATTCGGCTGCTCACTCTGACCGTTCACGGGCGAACGGATAATGAAATTGTTGTCTCGAATATCTTGTGGCGGCAATAAACATCGTTGGTTCGTGTGGCAACTCATGCGAGGTTCGTTATTTGAATTTTAACGAAATATTGAGGTGACAGCAACATTTCTCACAACTAAACCTGCAAATTCAATACTCGAAGTGAAAATGGCACCTGGGCGAAGTGCTTGCCGGATTGGGTGTCCACGAAAAAACGACTAGTCTACAAAAAAAATGTTGACCGACCATAGTCAACGCGGTAGAATAGCGAAGTGCAGTTAACTGGGGCGCATGAGCCCCTTATGTAATGGCCGCAAGAAAAATCCTTCCGAGGGGCAGTAGGGGGGGATAAGAACAACCGCAAGCGGCCATTCTCTTATCTCCCCAATGGATTCCAGCCATTGCCTTTCTCGGGAAAGAATAATCAGACCGGTTAGTCCCTCTCGGAATCGAGTGGTGCATTAACGGGCAGAAAGGGAAATATACCAAAGAAAGCGGACGCAAAAAAACAAGACGCCCAAAATCACGGCAATGATTTGAGCGCCTTTTTGTGTCCGTACCGCGGACGACTTGGAGTCTGGTTCGCGATATAGGACGTTGAACGTGACGACCGTAGACCTTTTTACTGCGGAACTCAAGCCTTAATCGCGGGCCAGCCTCCATAGATGCCGTTTTCTGGCAGATTGGAGATTTGGCATGATTCACTCAACACCGGTTGATAGTCAATCGTGTTTTTTCGATCGATCGCTTATTGATCGCCCGGAAAACTCTGGGGCAATTTTTACCCCAGCCTCATTACGGAAGCCCCCCTCCACTTATTTCAAGAGACATTCACAACGCCCAAACAGACCTCAAACGAGTAGTACGGGATCTCGTACAAACCACATCTCCAAAGATCCATACAAAACTTTTCAAGCACCCATGATTAGGGAAGGGAAACGTCTCCGTTTCCAAAACCATATTGTTTCTATTATGGAAGGAGAAATAACTCATGCAAAGAATCGACAACGTTCTGGGAGCAATCAACGATGTCGTGGTCGCCGAAAAGATTGATAAGGCCCACCAAAGGGCACGGCAGATCTTTGATGACCGACGAACGGTGATTCGTGATTATCGCGAGTTTGAAGATGTGACAAGCCGCTTCGTAATCCACCAATCGCGCGAAGCGGTGGGGGGCGGAACGCTCTCACGGTCCGAAGCAATCGGTCAGGCATCTCATATCCTGAATCAGTCCCGCAGGTACGGTAGCGTTAACAACGCCTACCAGGCAGCCGTTTCTGGGAGGAACGGAGGACTTCCAGGAGTGTTGGATGAGATGGCCTCTGTTTTCACCGATATCTCTTCCAGGAATTATATCCGGGCAGCAATCGACCAATACGTTTCTCCGGTCAGCTGGGAGGATCGTAAAGCGATTGTGCGAGAAATTTTCTCACGTTACCGCCATATCCTTCCGGCAGATCTTCAGAATGCAGACCCCGACCAATTCGCCAACAATTACAGCGCCCTGATTGAAGGCCTAGCGGATGCTGGGCGACGTTACGGAGACCAACTGTGGAGGAACTTACCATAATGTCACGCCTATCGCTCTCTGACCTCACTTACGAACTTGATCCCCGTCGAACGATTGATCAGTTGAATAATTGTGCCGAGAAGTCCATTCGTTCAGAGCCTTACCACAGTCCGCCCAAAAACCACGAAGACTACCGGTCCATCCTCGGCGGTTTCGGGAACCGTTGCCACACCAATTTCTTTGGCGGCCGTTATGAGCCTAATATTGAGTTCTATTCCGATATGTGTCGGGAACCGTTGTACAGCATATACGGTTCCCAATGGTTCACGATTACCTTTGAAATGGCCAAGACCGGAAAAAATGGTGGGTTGACTCAGGTTTTCAAAGACATCGCGTTCGGATTGGCTTCCACTTACTCGAAACGAAAAATCTCAGGGATTGTCGATCGGGCGCTCGAACTTCTGCCTACCGAGACCATCGAAAAACTGTCTTTAGATTACCGACAAAAGTGGGGACACATTGTGCCACGACATCCTCTCTTTGACCGCTGGCTGAATGACGGGCAGCCTCTTGCCCAAATCTTCTTCGAAAGAGTCCTTCAAAATCACCCTTATTGGGTTAAAGGACTCCAGGGGGTGTTCTAATGACCACCGAAGGGAGAGAAAACCATGGCTGACCAATTTATCAATGATCGTTATCGTGTGAAATCCTCTCGTCCAATTTTGGAAAAGAAGGCGTCCGTAGACCTTCTTGAACCTATTGTATATGACCGAGACAGGGATGTGCTTAATACCCTTATAGGGAGACCGCACTTCGTTTTCCATGGATCCGGACCTTTTCTACTCCCCGACTATCTTGACCGAGATCTAAAGTGGCGCATCTCACGGAAAGTGGTTACTGACGAGATCGCAGCGCAGGCTTATGAACTAACTCTGGAAAAATTTACTGTGCTAAACCCATCGGGGGATTCCGCGGGGATCGATTGCCACAACCAGTACTCCTACCTTCTCTCGGAATATCATTCTATAAGGTCAAAAGAGTTAATCGAAGATCAGATTGCAATTGAACGTTGGTTTGGCAAAGCCTTTCAAGCCTGTGTTGATCGTCATTTGTCATTTTCCATCAAAGAGGTTATCCGAATCAATGATCCCACGACGCGACGTTACGAATGGAGGAATGGGAAAAAGAGCCTATGGCTTCAGATTCCTTCAGATCTGCCTGCTCGAACCATCCGTGAGTGGTTAAAACAAAGTTTTCCAAAAGGGATTCCAAACGATCCGGAAGAAATCCACCAGGTACAAGAAGCGGTTTGGGAGAGATTTCAAAAACCACGATTTACAGAGTTGAAAAGTACGGATTCGTATCTGAATCCGATCAAGAAAATATGGGACAGAATTGACTGCCCTGAAGATCGACTGATGATGGCTGTCACAGCGGAAAAAATGGAACACTTCGATAACCTTCCAGCACGGCTCAGGAATTTTGGGAAAGACGGACTCCGAGACCTCATTAATCTAATCTTTTGTGACCTTTGCTCTGATTGTTTCGATGCGGGGCAACTGTCGCGTGATTTTGAAATTCCGTCCTCAACATTCTCGAAGATTGCGGGTCCTTATTGGTGGAAAAAAATCGAGAACGGCGTGGAGGTGGACGTTCCTGATTTGTGGGCAAATGTCATAGAAGTACTCACCGCCAACGAGGATTTTGAGGACGCGATTCTCGAATCGGGAATTCAAAACGAACTTGCTCTCCTAACCGAAAGGAAGGCCAATCATGAGTGATCAAGATCGACTCTTTTATTTGTCCAAGATCGCTAAGGCACTCGATTCCACAAAACCCAAGGAAGCCCTGATGGAATCTTTTACTGAGATTATCGAAGAGGGAATGCGTCCTCAGTTTGCTGAGGGACTCTTGAATTTCAAGATTCTCATCGATCAGGCTTCTCTGCTTACTCAATCTCCAAATCCGTTCTTACTGATCGAGCGACCTGACGGGACAACTCTCCGGGTGACCTTAGAAAGCGGAATCGAGACGGTGGTGGAGGACCTTCCACCTGGAGCGTACAGCATTCGTTTGTGGAATGGACGACTGATCTGGGAAGGGCTCCTTACCGAAGATGAGACGGTCCGCTCCGATAAAGAGGATCTTCGTCTGGCGGCCAGCGTAGAACCTGGAGTGGAGGTCCCTACGCGGATTATTCACCCATTGGGTAGAGAAATCACAATCCGAATCTTTTCAGGTTTCGAAACAGGAATGGCACGAGTTCAATGGAACAAGAAATAGGTCGACATCGTATCGGGCAGACAATGGTCCCTCTCGTCATTCGCCATGGGGGTCCGAAGGCTGGGGTTATTACCCCACTCAAAGCGTCTTTCATCCAAGGAACTTCTCCAGAGATTTCATTTTTGGGTCCGGTCCGGATCGATCCTCGCCTCATCGCACATGTTAAAGCGACTCTTCTTCCCCTGGTGAGTAGGATTCTCGACTTATTGGGTGTTTCGCTGGGCCGCTTTGAGATCAATTTGGCAGTTCCCTCCATTTCGACGTTGACAGGGAAGGAAATCGTGGTTGAGGAAACCTCATTGGGTGCTCCACTCTTTGTCGCGATGCTCTCGGCTGCTCTTAAGATCAGCATTCCACAAGATAAAATCTGCACCGGCCACATCCTTTCCATCGATGGAGAAATCGGACCGGTAGGCGATCTATCGGAAAAGTTCCTTGCGATCAGGTCAGAAAAGCGCTTCTCGAAAATCCTGTATCCCAACCACAACAGGGACGCATCGATTAGAAGGCTTACCCCTCGCACCTGGGAAATTCACGAAAAGGAAATTCCAAAAACCGGATTGGACATCCTGGCGCGGCCAATCTCGGATGTTTTCGATCTTGCAGAAGAAATGTGGACGGACGGCGACATCGTTTTGGGATCGGTGACTGCCCCTTTCTATTCATCAAATCCTATCGTTTTCGATCCTCAAACTCCAGTTGAGCGAGTCGCGAAGAGGCTCATCTCCGATCTTCCTCACCGAGTCTGGAGAGAGTTACAGTCGATTGCCCAGAAAGATGAGGGCCTTTTTCGGGAAGCGTTGTATGGTTTTGTCGATGTCCACCTCCAGCATCAACAGTACCCGACCGGGATGGGAGTCAATCTCCATAATCTGTTTCAATCACTTCCACTCTCGATCCAAAGGAAGATTGATTTCGGACACGCCGATTGGGCTTTCATCAGGAGAATCAGGCACTTATCGGAAGGCGAAAACGAAGAAGATGTTAAGGTCCTTCTCGATGTCTTGCAACAACCAAAGCCCAGGATTGGGTCAAAAGAAGATCCTGATTGTGATTCTCGAATTTCGAAAGAAGAAGCTCTTCTTTCACTCGCCATTCAGGAACTTCGCCCCTCGAAGAGCGAAGAAGCTAGCGAACAACAATATTGGGAAGCCTACCGAACTTTCCCCTTCCAAGAATACGAGATCATTACTGATGACGATCTCGAAAGCAGTGCCGGGAAATTCTTAACGCACATTTATCAACGCATCCATCAACTGGAACTCCCGGTAGATCCGCAAGCAGCTCGCTCAGAAGGCCGAGTCTTTCTTGATCTATCATATAAGGATCAAGGGGGGTGGAGCGCCGCTCTCTGGGATGCCGTTCACCACACAGGTGGAGGGCTCCCTCAAGTCTTTGAAAATCTCACTCGACTTCTTATCGAAGACAGACTCCGCCGATATCGTCTCGACCGACTTCAATCCATCATCAAGGTGGACGATTTCGAAACCCCTATTGCTCTCATGGAAACGTTCAAAGAGAAATACCATCACCTCATACCCCCAAACGTCCGGGAAAAGTCAGCCGAGGAACTCGCCCCACACTGGAAAGAAGTGTTGCTTCTCCTTCTGGGCCAGATGGAAAAATTTGGTGACAGAGTCAAAAGAACCGCATAAGCGGGAAATAAAACAGAACTTTGGAGGACTAAAACGATGACCGATTTCAAACTTCACCCACTACCCTATCCAGCCAAACCCATACCAAGAGTTCGCTCTGGAAACCCCAATCTCGACGCTGGATTTAAAGGAACCTCCGCCATCCCTGTTCCGGAGAAGGATGATATAGTGGCAAAAATAGATTTCGATAGAGGCGTTCAGGAAAGAAAGATGCACGATGCGGCGATGTTGGAATACCACCGAAAATGTTTGGAGGTTGATGCCTTCAACGCCAGCCAAAATCTTCCAAGTTCAAAATAACCCTATTTCGAGACTGGCGTAACCAATCGTTATTGACCCGCCACCATGGCGGGTTTTTCTTTATCTAGCGTCTCCGTCAAAGATAGAGGGTCCTGATTGGTGGAAATTCCGTGAAAACCATGATATTTCCTGCCGCTCTAACGGTTATCATGGGTTCGTACGTGCAAGGACTTATTGCCACCTCTGAACCTTACTTGCTGGGATCGTTGGCGCAGTCGCAGTTTGTCAGCGAGATTTGCAAGGGGTGTTCCATTGAGATTCTTCCGTTTCCGGTGGAGTTGGAGCCTTCCTATACGCCGGTCGAACAGTTGGCGGTCGTAAACGATCCGGGTTTTGTCGTGTCTCAGGATTCCGTTTCAGCCAAAGACTGGAATTGGGGACGGGTGTGGATGACATCCGATGGAATCTTTAACTGGAAAGATGCGGAGGCTTTTCTAAAAAGGATTCGTCATGTGGGCCGCGGAGTCGCTTTAGAAATCCTGG
>JAJDBZ010000261.1 GCA_029261095.1 Candidatus Omnitrophota bacterium
ATCAAGTGATGCGTGTACCACCCAATCCCTGTCCGTGGGCCCACTAAGGCCCGTCCATCCCATCCGATTTTCAAGAATACTCCTCCTTGATCCCATAACTCTTGATCTTCTGATACAAGGTCCGCCGGGTAATTCCCAAGACTCGGGCTGCATTCTCACGGTGGCCCTGGGTATGCTTGAGGGCTTTCAAAATCTGGATACGCTCCATCTCCTCGAGCGACAGTACCTCTTCGTCCGTTTCGGTTCGAAGCGATTCTATCTCCCCGGCGGTTTCTTCACTGGAAAGACTCGCGCTGGCCAATCCCGAAATTTCTGGGGGCAGATCGCGCAGTTCAATGTTTTTCGATTCACGCAGGACTGTGGCGCGCTCGATGACGTTTTCTAGTTCACGGATGTTTCCGACCCAGGGGTGATCGAGAAGCGCGGCTTGAACCCCATCACCGAGCCCCGCTACTGCGGTTCCCTCCGGGGATTTCTTTTCTAGAAAATGGTGGATCAAGAGCGGGATGTCCCCCTTCCTCTCTCTCAAGGGCGGCAAGGAAAGGGACAAAACATTCAAACGGAAATATAGATCCTCGCGAAAGAGTTTCTCGGAAATGCGCTCTTTCAGATTTCGATTGGTCGCCGCGATGACTCGGACATCGACTGCCTTGTCCTCGGTCCCTCCGACTGGACGGATTTCACCCTCTTGCAAGACTCTTAATAGTTTTGCCTGCAGTCCGGGGCTGGTATCTCCGACCTCATCCAAGAACACGGTTCCCCCATTGGCGGCTTCGAATAGACCTCGTTTGTCTGCAACTGCCCCTGTGAAAGATCCCTTACCATGACCGAACAGTTCGCTTTCAAGAAGAGATTCAGTCAGCGCCGAACAGTTGACCTTGAGAAACCTCCTGTGTGCACGGTTCGAGGTTTCGTGGATGGCCCTCGCCACCAACTCCTTACCCGTGCCGCTTTCCCCAAGGATCAACACCGTACTATCTGTCGGACCTGCACGTTCGATCATTCGGAAAACATCTTGCATTACAGAGGAGTTGCCAACGAGATTGCTAAAATGATATTTCTCTCGAAGCTCTGATCGAAGGCGCCGGTTTTCCATCTCAAGCTCTCGTTGGCGCAATCCTTTTTCGATGACCGCCAAAAGTTCTTTATTCGGGAAGGGTTTTTTCAGGTAGTCGAAAGCCCCATGTTTCATGGCCTCGACCGCAGTATCAACATCGGCGTGTCCGGTCAGTAGGATGACACAGGTGGATGGGTCGACTTCCTTCGCGAGTTTCAGGAGATCCAGACCCGAGCGTTCCGGCATCTCCAGGTCGGTCAGCATGAGATCGTAGCCGGCGATTGGGATTCTTTCTTCCGCTTCGAGGGAGTCATCGTAGGAATCCACTTCGAATCCCTGTGACCTCAGAGGATGGGAGACTAGATTGAGTAAATCGACATCGTCGTCAACGACCAGAATGCGGGACATCGATTATCCCGCTTCCCCGTTCATCGTGTCATTTTCCGAGCGCAGTCCCGCTCGAATTTTCCCAGCTGATTTGAGCCATTCGCGGACTCCCTTGTCATCCTTCTTAGAAAGGAGATCGTGCAGAGTCGATAAGGTTTGTTGAAAATCACCGATCGCGTCGATGAGATAATCCGAGTTGGTGCCCATGATCTGGGTCCACATCTCTTCTTCGGAAGAAGCGGTTCGAGTCATCCCTAGAAACCCGGTGGCGACCATCTGGTCTCTCTTTTCCGCTTCCATTTCATATTCCAGGGCATGGCAAAGCGCTGCCGCCACCGCCCGTGGCAGGTGGCTGGTGCGCGCGGCCAATCGATCATGCTCCTGTGCATCGAGTTCAAGGATTTCCCCACCCACTGCTTCCCAAAGCCGAGTGGTTTTACTGAGGGCTTCTGGGGAAGTCAGGCTTGTGGGAGTGACCGCGCAAATTGCCCCTTCATAAAGGTCCGACCGCCCCGCCTCGAATCCGGACTTTTCCGAACCGCACATCGGATGAGAACCGACATACTCGATATCGAAATCTTCAAGGTCGGGTTCGATGTCAGTCACGAGCTTTGCTTTCGTGCTTCCCATATCCGTGAGTACCGCACCGCTGGGTAAGAGTGGGCCGAACGCGACAGCCGATTCATGGATCAATCGGACCGGCAATCCGATAACGACCAAATCCGCCCGATGCGCCGCTTCATGGATTTGAGTGGTGAAATGAGTCAAGACTCCCGTGTCGCAGGCCGTTTTCAGGCGCAGTTCATCGCGACCCAGACCCCACACCTCTTTGGCGAGATTTCGTTCCAATAGAGCCAGGCCGAGAGATCCTCCCATCAAGCCCACTCCATGAATGACCACTTTGTTAAATTCGGGATTGGACATTTCAATAGACTTTACCACAGAACCCACTACTCCGGGGAAGGGGATTGGAGCCTCAGCCAACCTTGACCGCTAGCAGATCGGAAGCCACAATCCCCGGATTCTCAGCCAAGGAAATCAAATGTCACTGAAGTTTTTCAACACAAAATCGAGAAAGAAAGAAACATTCGAACCCACCGAACCGGGAAAAGCCAAACTCTACACCTGTGGTCCGACGGTTTATAATTACGCTCACATCGGGAATTTCAGGACCTATGTTTTCGAGGATGTTCTCCGCCGACATCTGAAGGTCAAAGGTTTTGACCTGACCCATGTGATGAACATCACCGATGTCGAAGACAAGATTATCAAACGCGCCGCCGAACAAGGAATCGAATTGAATCAGGGCAATGGCTCGGATTCGAATGCTCCTATTCCTCTCGATGAGATTACCGAACCCTATACCACGGCTTTCCATGAGGATCGAAAAGCCCTCCGTATCGAGGACGCGGAACACTATCCGAGGGCGACACGGTATATCCCCAAGATCGTCGACCTCATCAAACGAATTCAGGCGGCGGATGTGACCTACGAATCCGAGGGATCGATCTATTTCAGTATCAAAAAATGTCCCAACTACGGTTGCCTGTCCGGGTTCAAAATCGATGAGGTTGTCTCTGGTGCTCGTGTCGATTCAGACGAGTACGAGAAGGACGATGCTCGCGACTTCGTACTTTGGAAATCGCGAAAAGAGGGCGAGGTCTATTGGGAGACCGAACTTGGCGAGGGCCGTCCAGGTTGGCACATCGAGTGTTCCGCCATGGCGATGGACCTCCTGGGCGAATCGTTCGACATTCACTGCGGCGGCGAAGACAATATATTTCCGCACCATGAAAATGAAATCGCTCAAAGTGAATGCGCCAGCAATATGCAGTTTGTGAAGTATTGGCTGCATTCCCGTCACCTTCGGGTCGAGGGCGAGAAAATGGCAAAGTCATCGGGCAACTTCTTTACCCTCCGCGACTTGACCGAAAAGGGGTACGACCCTGTCAACATCCGCTTCGCTCTGGTCCGCCAACACTACCGGGACCCACTCAACTTTACCTTCGATGGTCTCAAAGCTGCCGCTGAGGAACGCCGACGCTGGACCGATCTGTTGATTCGTCTGGAGGAAGTGACCTCTGAGGGTGAGGTTTCCGAGTCGATGAAGACACTGATCGAGACCGCCGACCGCCAGATTGAGGAACACTTGGACGACGATCTCGCCACCCCGCAAGCCATCGCCCGTCTCCACGAAACCGCCACAGCAGTCAACCGACGAATCGATTCGGGTGAAATCCAAACGGCCGAAGCGGCCGAGGTCCAAAGCTTGTTTAAGAAATGGGATCGTGTCTTCGGAGTCCTCGATGAGGAACGGGGATCTCTCGATGAGGAGATCGAATCCCTCATTCAAGAACGTCTCGACGCGCGAAAGAACAAGAACTACGCCCGCTCTGACGAGATCCGCGATCAATTACAGGCTCAGGGGATCATTCTCGAAGACACAGCCCAAGGGACACGGTGGAAGCGGGGGTCGTAGGGAAAGGGTTAGGTTGAAAACCGTTTGAGACTGGAGAATTCGAGTAGAGGAACCGATCCGGAACCCCTCTCCCCTTCCCAAAAAGAATTCTTCGAACACCACAATTGGTGGGATGCTTCATGGAACCATGCTATTGTTGCCTTGGTGGTGCCATGGCATCTCAAAACTTGATTGTCCCTTATAGTACTCGGTCTAAGCTTTTCGGCCGTCTTGCTCTAATCATTTTAGCGAGCATCTTTTGTGCGCCCGCATCGGACGCGGATTCCGAAACAAACCCTACCAAACTGCGACGCGCCCGTTTCCCTCTGACCGACATCTGTGACGCACCTGTGTGGGGAATCGCGGAGGATCGGAATGGGAAAATATATCTCTCCTCATGGGGAGAGGGGCTCTTCTGGTATGACGGTGTCAAAAAGGGGAACAACACTCGCGCCGATGGATTGCCGAGCCTTTATCTTCGAGATTGCCTGATCGACCAGAATGAGAATCTTTGGATTACTTCAAACAACGGACTGGTCCTCAAATCGACAGAGGTACTCAATATAGTGTCTCTCCCTTCAGGGATCCCCTCGAACGATTTCTTCGGAATGGATTCGGACTCCCACGGAAACGTTTATGTGGGGGGCGAGAATGGGATTCTTTTCTGCCCACCCCATAGGCCAACCACTTTCCATTCCATGGAGAGCGCCCATTCCACATTCATCCTTTGCCTGCTCGTTGATGAAGATCGAGGAGTTCTTTGGACTGGCGGAGAGAATGGAGTCTTGACGGCATTCGATCTCTCTACTCTTCGCCCTCATCAGACCATCGCGTCTCGGGATCTGGCCCGGTATGGTCCGATACACGACCTCCTCTTCGACCATCAGGGAAGGATGTGGGTCGCTTCAGAAGAGAATACATTGGTCGAGAACGCGACTGGGTGGATTCAATTGAGAGATGATTTGGCCGACACCGTATGGAGCTGCAGGAGTCTGACATTGAATGGGGAGAAGGAGGTTCAAGTCGGCCTTGCCACTGGATTACGGGTCTATGATCCAAAAAGCCTAACAGCGATTGACCATAATGTTCAATTCACCCACGATCGCACCCATAAGGTCTTTGTTTCTCAATCCGGTACGATTTGGTTGGGGACTCAAAGCGGAGCCACTTGTTTGCCCTGCCCCTTTTTCCAGCAAGAAGAAATTCCAATTCCGACCAGCCGATTAATGGATGTCGACCTCGATTCGAGGAACCGTTTGTGGGTGGGTGGTTATGGGCTGTGCTATCGAGCAGAGGGAGAGTGGCATCGGGTTGATGTGGGACCGGTTCCCGAGAACTCCTATTTGACAGAGATTCACTGCTCGCCTTCCGGAAGAGTCCTGGTCAGTTGGAATTTTGCGGGGGTTTATGTATGGGAGAATGGCGAAGGGTGCTGGTTGCCCGATCCCCCGGACAAAAACCAACGGTTTAATACGGTCATCGAAACCTCTGATGGGATGATCTGGGTCGGAACTGATACCGATGGAATCATCGGGTGGGATGGCGATGAATGGATTCGCCTACCCTTCCAACAGGTTCAACCACAGATCGAAACGCCCCTAGAACATCACAGCGTCCATTCTTTTCTCGAATCGAAGGATGGTGCATTGTGGATTGGTTCAGTCGGCGAGAGGCACTCGTTGTTCAGGTTTGAAGATGGGCAATTGGAACTCTTCGAAGTTCCCCAGGAATCCCAAGCGGCCGAGATGGAAGATCTCATCGAGTGTCCCGATGGGTCCATTTTCATTGCAACCAACGGATTAGGTATTTTGGAATTCAACCGCGAGGAATGGGTTCTCCACAACCGTGAAACCCAGCCATTCCTGACCAACCGATTCACATCTTTGGCCTACGACGAACCCACCGGTTTGTGGGCCGGTACACGGTCGGATGGGCTTTACCATTTCGCCAACGGGATCTGGACACACTTTGCGGGCGACGACGGACTGTTCCAGTGCCGTGTGGACGGATTAACCCGAGACGAGCGAGGCGACTTGTATCTCGCCACACATCTGGAGGGATTGTTGCGAATGGTTCCAGATAAAGATCCCCCGGATACATCGGTGACCTTGATCACACAAAAGGTAATCAGGGGAGAGAACCTGATCTTGCCCGTCTCTGCAACCGACCCTTGGATGAAGACTCCTCCCGAGCGTCTCAACTATTTATGGTCGCTCGATGGAGGGCCATGGAGAAGCAGCAGAGGTGAACAAACCATTTCGGTTCTCATCGAAGAAACGGGTCCGCACGAAATCCTAGTGGCCTCGGTCGATTCGAGTGGAAACGTTGACCCCACACCCGCAGTCGTACAGGTTCAGGGGACCTACCATTGGGCCAGTCACCCGGTAACCCTCATCGGCTACTTCCTTCTCATCGTGAATGTGGTCTGGATTCTCTTGTTCTTGACCGTGCGAAATCGTTACCTGAGAAAAAATCATCAACGGGATCTGGAGCACCAGAGATCGCTGGAGGAAGAGGTTCTCAGGCAAACTCAAGAGTTGCGCGAATCGAATCGGGACAAAGAGAAACTCATCGCGAATGTCTCACATGACTTCCGTACCCCTCTCACTAACCTGATCGGCTACACACAACTACTCGGAACCAGCGCATCAGGGAGTTTGTCCGAGTCGCAGATCGGGTTCCTCGATGTGATTCAGAACAATGCGAAACGGATGAAACATCTGATTGAAAATATTGCTCAGTTTGCACATGACGAAGAACCCTTCGCGAAGTTCACGATGGAGTCTGTCGACCTCAGGGAATTGGCTTTTGCTGCCTTAAGGTCTCACGCGTTGGTGGCGAACGATCAAAATATTGAATTGGAGATGGTGTGTGAGGATGTCAACTATGAGGTGGTTGGATCGGAGACTCTTCTCGAAAGGCTGCTCGACAACTTGCTCTCCAACGCCATTAAGTTTTCTGACACAGGAGGTAAGGTCACCATCCGTCTGAACCGAGACGACGATCGAACAACCCTTTCGGTAGAGGACCAGGGGATTGGAATCGATCCGGACGATCTCTCGATGATCTTCGACCGGTTCTCCCAGTTTCATCGCGGGAGGAAGGACCACACTGGAGGTCTCGGGATCGGGCTTTCTATCTGCAAAGAGATCGCGGACTTTCACCATGCGAAGATCGAGGTCGATTCCACACTTGATAAGGGATCGAATTTCACTTTGACCTGGCAACACAAGAAACAGGAGAACGCTCCCGCCACGGTTTCCGTGGGTGTGGAGTAAGATCCCCGAATTGAAAGTCTCGCAAAATCAATCGGGAAGGCTTTATGAGCCCAGTGGATAACTATTAGTACCCCGCCGAATTCGCACCGAACCTGAATCTCTTATCCATTGAAATCGTTCGGGTTACGGAAAAGTGAAAAAAAAGGGATCAAACGGTGACTTCCAGTGGAAAAAGAGCTTGACAGGGAAAAATTCCCCCCCCTATACTTTTGGCTGGAAGATGTAGCCTTGTCCCCATTGTCATCATTGACGAAGACTCAACTATGTTTGATGCTCTGAGACTCGACTTCCATTATCATTTAATGTTCAACAAAGTCTGGGACGACAGCGATGAACGAAATAATCCGAAGGAGGTATTTGTTGTGCGGAGACGTAAATTCGAGTTTCTAACTATACTCGGACTCATTGCGGTACTTTTGTCATCCACCGCAGGTTATGCAACCGCCCCGGTTGCGAAAGACATCCCTGATATCCGAAATGCTGTAGATGGTGCCGGTTCGGCCGGGAACGTCCTGGACCTCGACGACTATGTCGTGGACCCAGACGACCGGAATCAAACCACTAGTGGCCAGTTGCCACTGACATGGGCCGAAAACACATCGGGTGACGATAACGTCGCAATTCAAGCCGGAAATGAATTGGAAGTGACTGTTCCTGCTTCCAATTCGCCAGAGAGTGGCGCGACTACTTTTTCGATCCAGGACGCTTCGGCCGACACAGTTTTCACCGATCCGGTGACTGTGAAGACCGCAGACTTCCTGCTCGGAGGTCCGCTTGTTGATTCGTATCTTGTCACCGGCGATTCGGGATCGGGTTCACCGTTCCCTTATTCATGGTGCTGTGAAGAGGGCGACACCCTCCGCGTTCCTGGGGTTACCCAGGGTGGTGCGGGCGGACGTCTCTTCGCCAGCGTTGCCAGTGGCATCGGTTCCACCTGCTTTGTTTCGGCATCCTCGATCGTCGAGGCCACCGATCTAACTCAGCCGGTGAACCCTTACGAGCCCGGAGTGACCACCCACGGCGTTGCCGCGGGTAGCCTCGCGACCGTCTCGTTGAACGCCGCCAACGTTTCAGTTGACGCCGACCTCAACGGTATGTTCGTGCAGTGTCTCGCCGGTTTCTCGGATTGGGTCCGAGTCACAGTGACCCGTACCTACGGTAGCGGCGCTGACGATTGCTACACCATCGCCGTTGGCGATGTTCTGTTGGGTACCAATGCAACCAACTTGTCCGGTACTCCAGCGGGAGATTCTTCGATCTCCGGAGCCCAAGAAGTGTATGGTTTCGATAACATTACCTTGGAAGACCTCCTTGGTACCGGTCACGCGAACGCAGCCGCGTACGAGGCCGATCCAGACTTCGATAACCAAGCAACCTCTTGGATCACCACCGTTGTTGGACAAAACGGTCCGACTCTTGCCCCGGGCTCTAGCTTTGGTGAACTTTCACTCACCACCAGCGTCCCGGCGGGAGATTACCCCGGAGCCACCGACAATCGTGCACTTTGCGTTGAACTCGACCAACCCGACTTCTGCGGCTACTTGCTGCAGCACAAGGGTCTCGATCCTTCGCAATACTCCCCTGGCGATATCATCACTTTTTCAGCCAACGTCTATGTTGACCTGAACTACGGTGGTGGCGTCGCTGATGACGATGTGAACGAGGCGAGCAACTCGCCAGCCATCGCCATGGCGCTCGGTACACAGCCTGCTCTCGAAGCGGTTAACTTCAACTTCGTGAACTTCCCGCTGAGCCAAGCGGCAGCCGCTAACTTCGCACCTGGCGGACTCTTCACCGGCAGCTTCGGCGCGGGTGGTAACGCTCTGACCAACCCCGTTGCGGGTATCCACGGTAAGTGGAGCCGTCACGAGGTTTCTCTTCGCGTTCCCGAGTCTGGCGTTTCCGTTTCCGGCCCTGCCGGCACTGGAAACATCGCTTATCCCAACGGTATTACCGCCCTGTTGTTGGTCGCTCGTATCGACACTGCTATGACCGGTCACACACAGCGCGTCTATGTGGATAATCTCTGCATCAGCAAGGTCCCTGGTTCCTTGGTTCTCGCCGAAGGCGCGACCAACGTTCCGATGATCTCCGCTGGTTGGGGTTTCGCGGGCGAAGATGGAAACAGCTTCAACGCAGGGTTAGGTTCCGTTGGTGGAACAGCCCTTCCCGCTTCGGTCGCTCGCGGCCAGGTGATTTACGGCAGTTTCTCAGATGAGGCCCCGAGCAATGCTCCTGGCACCATCCTGAGCAACGCAGCCAACACTGCATACAGTCAGCTCGGCGGTAACGCGGCAGCTGGTTGGTTGGAAGGTTTTGGAAATCAGGACCTCGGTTTCATTGCTCAAGGAAACACAGATGTCGCTCTTGCTTTCCCGACGCTCGCGTCAGGCAACAAGTCCTTGGCCTTATCCCCGAGTCCAGCCCGAGTTTCCAACAACTATCCGGCGCCTAACGCCACTGTTCCTGCCGATGTTCAGGCAGTCAACGTCGTGACCCCTTACCTCGACATGGCCCTCGCGGCCGGTGCCGTCAACCCGGGTCTCAACGTCGATACAGTGACTTACGCGGCTGGTACTGGTGGAGAGAATCAAGCCAACAGCATTCCGAACAACGTTTCGGGTGTCTTTGGTGTCCGTTTCTTCCACCGCACCAACTCCTCGGTACAGTCGACCAACCCGTCGTTGAACGTGACACTGACCAACGCGGATGAGACCCTCGGTCTCGTCGCCACACGTCAAGCGAACGTTCTGACCTCGGCCGACAACACCACTTACAGTGGCAATGTCTGGGTGGACGATATGCTCACAGGTAGCTTCATCTCGTTTAACTCGAGCCAACGCTACTATGACCTCGTTCAGAACTCACAAGCTGGTGGACGTTTCACCAGCGGTGGTAACCCGACACTTGCCGGAAACCTGCAGAGTCAGAACCCTGGCGCTCAGCTCGGTATCGTCGCGGCGATCCGAGGCCCGAGCACTGCGTTCCTGACCCATCAGGCTCTCGCTGGTGCTGGCTTCAATGCCTATCAAGCAGTGTACGGTGCTTCCGGCAACGACAGTTCACTTCCTGGCTTCAACAGCACAGGTACTGTCTTTGTTGACGAAGTCAACCTGCACTCAGTTCGCGATTCCGGCGCTTTCCACGACGCTGACCTTTGCGTCTTCCCGTAACTTAGCGTCACGATTGGCGATACTGCCTTTAGAAACAATGGGGGCGGTTCTTCGGAACCGCCCCTTTTTCTTTGTCGGATGATTTTTATTGTAGAGATTGATAGACTGAATGCATGACTCGCCCCACCCCTGCGATCGTGGTCAGGTTCACCTTGATCCTTTTAGTCGTCTTGACGGCGATCCCATCCCAAGCATTGACCTATGTGGTGACCCTCACGTCCGACGGCATTCATCCCGGCTGTTCTGGGGACGGGTGCTCCCTCAGGGATGCCATTCTCTCCGCGAACGATAACCCCGGAATCGATACGATCCAACTTTTGGACGCGACTTACACACTGGACGTAGCGGGAGCCACTGAAGACCTGGGCCTGACGGGGGATCTCGATGTTCTCGATACGGATGGACTCATCATTGAGGGGCCCGGAGGAGGGGAAGCGTCGATCATAGGCGGAATCGGTTTTGGGGATCGGTTGTTCCACATTCATGCAGGTTCGATGGTCTTTCGAAACTTGACCCTACGAAACGGTGAGGCACCCGGAGGCGATGGCGGCGGGATCCTCGTCGAGTCCTCTGAAAACTTGTCCCTGGAACAGTCCACGATGACGGGATGTCGTGCCGCCGCTAATGGTGGTGCGATTGCAAGCAACGCGATCCTCACACTGACGGACTCCATGTTTCTGTCCAACGAGGCGAACCCCCTCGGGTCTCCGAACCTTGGCTTGGGAGGAGCGATTCTGCTAACGGATGCGATTTTCGGGATGACCGCGACGAACTGTCTCTTCGCGGACAACCGCGCGACCGGCTCAGGGGAGCCCGGCGGCGGATACGGCGGCGGACTTTTTCTTCGAGGGTCGCTCACCGACACTTCGGCCACACCGGTAACCATTAACGAATGTACTTTTGAAAACAACCATGCCGACTCGCATGGAGGGGCACTCTTTCTGGGATCGATAGAGGACCCTTCCTACTCCTCACTTGTCATGATTCAGTCGACGGTCCGGGGGAATTCCGCAGGCACGGATGGTGGCGGGATCGCACACGGACAATTGCAGACTCAAGAGTTCGGTGCGAGTAGCCTGATCTTTCTGGAACGAAACTTGTTCGATCGAAATACCGCGGGCAGAGATGGAGGCGCGCTGAAACTTGGGTTCGAAAGCGGTGCCCGGTATCGGATGTTTCTGAGGAACTCAACGCTCTCGGCAAACGAAGCGGAGAGGAATGGTGGTGGAATCGCGACCGATCAGATCCTGGGGTCCACACTGAATATCGTGATCAATCAATGCACATTCCAGGCAAACCGCGCCGATAGCGACGAGAACGCCTCGGGCTTAGGCGGAGGGATCCATCTCGACCAGAACACCCCTATAGGAGCGCCAGCCCAAATCGCGAATTCTCTGATCGCGAAAAATCTCCTGGGGATGACCGCGGGCCCATCCTCCGATGTTCACGCGACAAATGCGGACGACTTCGCCTCTGGGGGACATAACCTCGTCGGAAACATCGATGGAGGTCAATGGACTCCAGTGGTAGGAGACAGACTCGGGACCACTGGCTCTCTGGCGGATCCGGGGACTGAAGATACCTTAAAAAAATTTCCAGGCGGCCCGGAACTCTTCATGCTTACGCCCGCAAGCCAAGCGATCGACGCTGGCACGACCGTCGCAAACAATATCTATCCCTTGGGTCTGAGCCAGGACCAGAGGGGCAGGGGCCGACCCGTTCCCATGGGAGGGCGGTACGATATCGGGGCGTATGAATTCGATCCCGCCGATCTTCCAACTCCCACCCCCACCCCATCGAACACCCCCACGATTACTCCAACGTTCACATCGACATTCACCTTCACCTCGACTCCGACTGCCACCCTCACTCCAAGCCGAACAGACACGCATACGCCAACAGAGACAGCGGATCATACAGATACGCCAACTCCGACCCATAGCCCGACAGAGGGCGCTACGGCCACTTCAACGCCGACTGAGACGGGGACGCAGACCACGACAGCCTCCCCCTCTCCCACGCAGACCGCTGGATTGCCATGCGATCTGGTGGAAGGACAACCTCCGGCCCCAAACCCCCGGTGTGACGCCTACGACCTTTTGGCGTTCCTGGCCGATCGAAGAGGGATTTCGGATCACCCAACGGATTTCAATGGTGATATGATAGAAAACGGATCTGATTTGTTCGAATTTGCGCTCCATTGGTACCTTCCCTAAATGATTGTTCCGGTCGTATCTTATTGATATTACTTCAGTTAAAATTTTATTAGAAAAAAGATAAAGATTCTTCCTTGATCCATCAATCCTAATTTCATAAACTAATTAATATAAGTTGCGTTTGTTTAATTTGGCTCATTCCGATTGAACCGATTGCGTGCTATCTGCTTGTAAGGTTTTTGGTCAAACAATTTTTTTTATTGGACATACTGATGTTGTCCGCTTTTCGGTTAGTTGGACTGTTACGCGCTTTGCGCGTCAGGCTCTCAATCCAACAGATGCGAAGAAGGGAAGGACTTTTATTATGCTTAAAGTGGGAAGATGTTTACTCATTGCGGCTTGCGTTGTATTCGCGATCGCAAGCACAGAGACAGCACAGGCTGTCAGCATCGATTTCGATGTGTTGAACCATCCGGCTGGAAACTCCCAGCCCCCTCCGTACGGTCTGCGGCTCGATTACAACAGTGAAAACCATACCTTTGAGTTTAACGGGAACGTGATGGCGTCATTCGATATGACCAACAAATCGATGACCTTCGATGGGACCGTGGTTCATGGTGTCGGCAACACCTCGACAGGCGAGGTGTGGACGATCGCCACCACACTGACTTGGGTCGGAATCCAGGGAGTCAGCAACACCGATTTCAACAACCTTACCGAGGCCGACCTCGAGGCGATTAAGACGAGTCTCTTGAATCCAGCCGGGCTCTTCGGAAGCGGCAGTCGTCTTCTGTTCACCGTAGACAGCCTGACTCTCACTACCGCTGTGGTCGGCCCTGTCTACCAAGGGGCCGTTAGTTGGTCGGGCAAGGCCAACAGCAGTGGCGACCAGTTCTACGTCGGAACAGGCCATCGCAGTGTTTCCAGCTTGTCGGCGTGGGGGTGGGTCATGACCGCCAACGGGCAGACCGGAACCAACGATTTTCTGCTCACGCTTGAACCCAAGCAGGACGGAGTTCCGGAACCCGCCACCATCGCTCTTCTCACAGCGGGATTAGGTGCGGTCGTTTCTCGTCGCCGCGGAGTCTTATAAGTCCGAGTTGAAACCTATCAATGACTCACCCGTCGTGGTTCTGTCCGCGGCGGGTGGGTCATTCTTGAATGATATCTCATTCGAAAAGTCCACGGTCTCGACACTCGTCTTTCAAACTAGCCAGCATCTCCCCGGCCCATGGCCCAAACTCACTTCGCGGTTCAAATTCATGCTCAACTCGTGTCATCATTCGACTCGCTTCTCCCATGCTGGAATAGAAAACCTTCGAGGCTGCCAGAACAGCCGCTCCAAATGCCGAATCGGTCGAGCGCGGTCTGACCAGTGGTGTTTGTAATATGTCGGCCCGAATCTGGCACCAGACATCGCTTTTGGATCCTGAGCCTGTCGCGAAGACCCTCGGGCAAGGGGGCATCCCAAGCGAGCGAAAGGTTTCCAGTCCCCACCTTTCCACCAAAGCAACCCCTTGCAGGAGAGAGAGGTGGGTTTCTTCAACCGATGAACTTGGAGTGAAGAAGCCTTCAGCACGATTGTTTCGAAATGGAAATCTTTCACCCACTTCAACCAGGGGATAACAGAGTAAGTCGGAAGGGAATTGAGCTGCGGCCTTCCGATCGAGATCCGAGAGATCTTGGCCGTTGGAGAAAACTTTCAAACAAGCCCCACCCACATTGCTCGCCCCTCCTGGCAACCAGTTTCCATCCGGGTGACGGTGACAGTAGACAACGCCCCCTGCATCTTGGACGAGGTGGTCGGAGATACCCTTGAACGCGAGAGTCGTCCCAATGGTATTGCAGAACTCCCCACGCTTAGCTGCCCCCGAGGCGAGGAAGGCGGCAGTGCTATCGGTGACTCCAGATACCACCTCGACCGGATTCTCGAGGCCCAATTTTTTTTGAAGCGTGGGTAGTAAGAGTCCAGCTGATGTTCCGGAGGGTTCCACGCGCGGCATGAGACTACTCAGTCCGAGGTCGCTAAACTCGCCAGGCCAGGATTGTCTGACCAGATTATAGCCCGACTTGAGGGAGTTCGAGGGATCGGAGAGGCCATACTCACCGGTCAGGGTCCCTAGAATAAAATCCGATTGGTGGCAGATTCTCCTTGTCTTTTCAAAAGTCTTCGGTTCATGCCGTTTCATCCACAGGATTTTTGGGAGAGAGAAGGTCGCACCGAATTTTGTACCGACTTCGATGCAGTGCGCCGAAAGAAAATCGTTCAAATAGGTCGCTTCGTCACCCGAACGTGTGTCATTATGCATTAAACCCGGATAGACGGGACGGTTGTCTCCATCAAGGAACACGACGCTACCGCTTGTGGCATCCACACAGAGGGTTTGAATGCGGACATCGTTTGAAAGTCCCGATAGACACCTCTCGAGAGCGTTGAACGCGCAGACTTCCCACGCCTGCGCGAGCTGCTCGGAGCGCCCTGAATCGTCCATGAAGGGTGGCGCAGTAATGTGGCTGGCCGATGAGAGAACGGTACCGTCACGGGCGACCGCCACGGCACGCGCCCCGCCTGTCCCCATATCGATTCCAACAACTGCTTCTTGCATAGTGTCCAGGATAATCCCAACTGAGCTTCCTGATTAGACTGTGTGTTCCTATAAAAAAGCCCACATCCATGGGTGTGGGCTTTTTCTGGTGGAAACTCTTGCAGATACCGGTGCTATTTCCTCAAGTGACTGCGGCCCTCGCTTCATCCGCGAGAGGGGTGGAAAGGTATCGCTCACCGGAACTGGCCAGGATCGCCACGATCAACTTACCTTTGTTCTCTTCGCGATTGGCTAATTGCAGTGCGGCCCAGATGGCCGCGCCCGAAGATATACCGCACAAGATGCCATCTAACTTGGCCACTTTCTGTGCGGTGTGGAATGAATCCTCGTTCGAGACTTGGATCACTTCATCGTAGATCTTGGTGTTGAGGATATCTGGGACAAAACCTGCTCCGATGCCTTGGATCTTGTGGGGTCCGGGGCAGCCGCCGGAGAGAATTGGAGAGTTCTCGGGTTCCACTGCGACCATTCTGATATCCGGGTTCTTGGATTTCAGGACCTCACCCACTCCAGTAATCGTACCACCCGTTCCAATCCCCGAAACCACGATATCCACCTTCCCATCGGTATCGTTCCAAATTTCTTCCGCAGTTGTCTTTCGATGGATCTCTGGGTTAGCGGGGTTCTTAAACTGCTGCGGCATCCAAGCATTGGGAGTTTTGCTAACGATTTCTTCGGCTTTAGAGATGGCCCCCGGCATTCCTTTGGCAGCCGGGGTGAGCACCAATTCCGCGCCAAGCATATTTAGAAGAATTCTTCGTTCCAGGGACATCGATTCCGGCATAGTCAGGATCAGCCGATATCCCTTCGCTGCCGCTACGAATGCAAGACCGATTCCCGTATTACCACTAGTCGGCTCCACAATGACCGTTTCGGATTTCAGGTCGCCTGACTCTTCCGCCGCCGTGATCATCGAGATGGCGATTCGGTCTTTAACGCTTGAAAGGGGGTTGAAGAACTCGAGTGTGCACGCCACGGTCCCATGGGCGCCCTCGGCCATTCGATTCAATCTAACGAGTGGTGTATTACCAATCGTTTCGGTGATGTCTGCGTAAATATTCCCCATCCTTTCCCTCCTTGGGCGGTTCGATTGACAGGTCAACCTAAAACCCATTTTTTAATGGGATCGATATCAATCGCCTAACGCTACTGTGCATAATCGTACGATCCTAATGAACCCTCTGTTTTTAGGCAAGCGCCCTATCCCAAAAGTTTTAAATGGAGACAATGATTTGGAGGGCTCCTGGACGGGCCCGGAAAGGGAGAAACATGCAGGGAACGGAACCGGAATTGCGTGTCAGAGTCGCCGCGTTGATCATCAGCGAGGGTCGAATCCTGCTCGCCGAACACAAAAAGCGGGGGGAGCGGT
This sequence comes from Candidatus Omnitrophota bacterium, assembly GCA_029261095.1. Taxonomy (GTDB): domain Bacteria; phylum Hinthialibacterota; class Hinthialibacteria; order OLB16; family OLB16; genus JACKFH01. The sequence continues at coordinate 16,485 of JAJDBZ010000261.1, forward strand.
ACTGGCTCTTACCCGGGGGAGGGCTCGAGTATGGAGAGACCCTGGAGGAGGCGCTCAAGAGAGAACTCCTCGAAGAAGCCGGAATCGGAATCCAGGTTAAAGATTTGCTTTGGACCCTTGATTCGATTCCCCCCGATAAACACCGTCATGTGCTCAATCTCATCTTTGAGGCAGAGGCGCTTTCCGACAGACTGTCCCCCGTAAAAGAGGAAGTTCTCCAAGGAGTCCGATGGGTTTCGCTGGAGGAATTCCCTAAATTGGTTCTTTACCCCGATACCAAGAAAGAAATTGTTGAGCACCTCAACGGTCAACGATCAGGTAGAAGAAACCTCGGGCAGAGGTGGGATGGGTAGTCCCCTGGGGGATCTTCCGGGCCCAATCAGGGGCCGATCACAAATCGATCGACCCATTCTTCTTTCAATTGATCTAGAGTACCCGTCAGTTTGAACCCGTCTCCGATGAACCCTGTCTTACGAACTGTGGTCGTAGCGAAATCATCCCATATTTCCTGATGGCCCAAGTCGTGTTCGAAACCCTCGAGGGCTCTGGGATTGTTGAGTCTCTTTTCCTCCGTTGTGACAAGGGCGCTGTATCGCATCAACTCTTCGTCCCGCAGCTCCCGTTCTTTGCCCAGATCGACCAAATGTAAAACCAGTAGGAGTCCGACCTCCGATTCTTCGAATCGAAGCGGTATCCGTCGCAGATCGGGGTGAGTCGCGCGGACACGAACTGCCCAGGCATTCTCGATCCCGGTCAAAACAATGGGAACTCCTTGTTGAATCTCGGTGAACGGGAGTATTGGCTCGCCCAACATGCGAATATCCTGGATGGCTGCGATATTCTGGAAACAAATGACGAGGTCCAGGGATGTCAGTCGATTGGTTTCCGTTTTTCTCGGTTGGTAAAGGAGTAGATTTCTCGTCTCGGAATTGAGAACAAAGAATCGCCCTTCATCTTCTGGGGATGAACCCGACTCGACCCACTCCTCAAACGCACCTTTCAAATTGGGGCGTTTGCCGTCCCGTAATAGGAATGGGATCGGTTTTGTCAGTGTTGAAAAATCAGCGGTGGAGGAAGCGCAGGTGAAGTTTTCCGGATCGCTTGGACCAGAATGCCACCAACGCTGCGCGGAATCCGATGGATTCTTGAACATTGGATTAGGCCTCCCTCCGTTAGGATATTCCTTATTTTAACACGAACGCGACTCGAATGTCCAAGTCGCCAGAATTCTGGGTTCCAATCCACCCTCCACATCCAGATTCTCTTTCTTGCCACTGGTGGTTATCGCGGATAAAATGAAGTAACAAGATCCGAATTGTAGGTGCTGGAGGAAGCAATGGACTTTGAACGCACTATCCAGGAAGCGATCGCGACTAGGAGGCAGTTTTTAAAGGGTCTGAGCGCCGCAGGAGCGGCGGCCATGTTTACCCGCCTTGCAGGGGCACAGGTCCCCCAAACCCCCGAGAACGCAAACTTCGTTTTTGCTCGTGTCCAATACGATGCAGGCGATTGGAATTCGGACATGCTTGCCGAGGGAGGACTCAATGGCAGCGAGATTCGGTTAATGACCAGACTCAACGGTCTTACCGATGCCTCGATCCAAGCCTTCCAGGAAGAACATTATGTCCGTGCCGATAGCGATAAAATTTTTGAACACCCATTTCTCTACATGACTGGCCACGGTGATGTGGACCTCACACCTGTTGGGCGAGACAATATTCGAAGAATTCTGGAAAACGGGGGTTTTCTTTTAGCCGACAATTGCAGCGGGGCAAAGGATGTCGGTTTCGACCGGGCCTTCAGGACTCAACTTCAATTGATGTTCCCCGAAAAGAGACTTGAGCAACTTCCCACAACCCATCCTATTTTCAGATCTTATCACCAGATCGAGAAAGTTGAGGGCGGCGACAAACTCTTGGATCCTTTTATCGAGGGGATGGATGTCAATGGCCGCACAGCGGTGGTTTATACCCGAAACGATCTCGGTTGCGCATGGGAAGGTCATCCCTGCTCGCCAGGAGGCGACAAACAGAGGGAGCATGCTTTCAAGATGGGAATGAATCTGATTTTTTACGCTTTGTCTGGA
>JAJDBZ010000262.1 GCA_029261095.1 Candidatus Omnitrophota bacterium
TTCAAGTGAGACTTCCCCGATTCCCGCCTTACCGACAGAAAGCCTGCCATCGTTATCCCAGCCGACATCGGAGGAAAGCACCGCCCCATCGGTGTTCGGTTCGGCGCCAATGATTGAATGCTTGGTATTCAGTGTGCCCAGCTGTAGGAAGAGGGTGGCGATATCGGCAGCAGCGCTCCCAACGACCAGCGAACCGTTATCTTCGTTCCCTTCCGACAGGGTATAAGTGAGACCATCAAAGACCACCTCCCCACGTTCGATGATGGCTCGGCCTGTCAGCTCGTCGGTAAAAGTAACGGTGTAATCCGCGTCGCGGTCGAAGACTGCGGTTTCATCGACACCGGGGACTTCTTGGGGTTGCCAGTTTTCAGCCACATCGTAGTCCCCATCGTTTGTTGACCAGAAGACTTCTGTATTATTTTCTATCGGCGTGAGGACAAATGATGAGACGCCACTACGACATTCGGCCTTACTGCTCGAAGGTCCCGGACTTGGGTCATTCAATACCGAGTTCGCGGAAAGAAAGAGAGTGTAGGTGCCCGCCGAAAGGTTCAATGAAACATTCTCAATGGTAGTCCCGACAATTTCTCCCGGTCCAGCCTGGAAGGTTCTCTGAAAAACCGGTTCTAGGCCGGATCGCGTGATACGGATTTCACCGCTGATATTCCCCGGGCCCGTGAGAGTCGGTTCGAATGCTGCCCGGAATTCCAAACTCGCCGAACCGACAGCGATATCGAACTGCAGAGAGGTCGATGTGGAACAGTTATTGCTGCTTCCGATAACATTCTGTGTGTTGCTGTTGGCCACCGTACCCCAGCTCAAAAAAAGTGAACCATCAGTCATGAAAGCCTCCCCACCAGCGGAGGACGCTGCCGTGGATTGGCTTACCGACTGCCGCAACGTCGCGGTAGCGACACGGTTTTGAAAGGGGATGCTATCGGGTTGGTGGTTGAAGACGAAGTTTCCCACAGGATCGTCGTCTGTCAGCACGAAACCATTCTGGAGGGTAAGGGTTGTGTGAGCATCGATGTATCCGCTGGCCCCAATAATCGTGATTTGAGCACTGACCGGAAATGAGAGACCAATGGCTACAGAGAATAAGAAAGGGATGATCAATTGCATTTTAAGATTCTCCTTCAAAGAAAAACTAACTTCATTCCGCCACCACGTGATACCAATTCCGCATCACCTCGAGTAGATCGTTGGCATCGATCAAATTATCTCCATTCACATCCGCGGCGGGATTGAGCGCGGTAGGCAGCGGAGTCGGTTCCCCACCCACGGGCTGCGCATCGTTCAACGCCTCCAGCATCACCATGCCATCCATCTCAATCAAGTTGTATTTGAATCCCTCCGCTGCTCCGGTGTATTCCACTTGTACATTTTCAAAAGTCGTGTTCCCGCTTACATCGAGGAAGGGAATCATCTCCCCCATTTGAGGCAGGTACCCATCGACAAAGTTGAAAGTGACTGTTCCACCGGTGATGTTGGCGTCACCGATGATGGCGATGCGATCGGTCATGGCTTCGGAGGCCCCACCGATATCGAGGATAAACTCGCCGCGCTCCATGTTGAAATCGCCGTCGAAGGTCATTGTCGCGAATTGAGCGGAACCCTTGGAACTAGCCTCCGGGGGCGTGGGCTCCGTCGCACCGGCGTAATCGATCGTGGAAATCGCTTGAAAGATTCCACTTCCCACGGCAACCGTGCCCACTTCGAGGGTAATGGAAACCGCTTGAATCAGGCCGTGATTCACGATTCTCGCTGTGGTCAGAGGTTGCGGGGGATCAACTGTGGCGTCGGCACGACTCGCAATGAATGCTCCCGATGCCATGAACTTGCTGTCTTCCTCAACGCCGACCACGCCCCGACCACCATCTCGACCTAGAAATGCATTGGTACACACCACCTCGGCGCCCTCTTCGACTACCACGATTCCCGTGAACTGAAGCGGTGTCGTGCCTGTTTGTCCAATCTGAAATCGGTCACCGAAGACTGTAAATAGAGAGGGTTCGCCGCTTTCGCTCTTACCACTCACAATGACACCGCCGCCAACATCTCCCACCGGCGAAACACCGAGCACAACTTCCCTGGCCCCGCAGATAGCCCCGCCTTTAATGATAACCTGCGCTGTTCCACTTCCCCCAACCGTCATCGTTCCATTGAAGGTGACAAGAGCGGAGGGATCGGCCGAGGCCGAATGCCCATTAATCATGACCTCGGTTTCCGCTGACACTTCAGTCCCCATCGTGATGTCTCCCTCGACACGCATCGAGTTCCCATCCAAGATTTTCAGGTTACCTTTACCCGCTTTCCCAACGGTCAAACTGTCCGCCACCCAGCCCGCGATGGTAGCTGGAGTGCCTGTCAAACTCGCTTCGCCCATTGACCCGGACAGAGAGCCGATCTCGGTCACGCCTGTTTTGACCGCTGAATTGTTGACGTGTAGCGATCCCCTCCCTTCAAGACCGATAGCGGTCGACAAAGCCTCCAGGGATCTATTTGAATCCGGCTCTAGGAGGTTTGTATTGCGTATTTCGACTTTTCCAATTCCGGAGGACTTGTCGCCAATTCTCAGTTCACCGGTTAGAAGAAGGGCGCTGTTTTCAATTGAGACTTCCCCGATTCCCGCCTTACCGACAGAAAGGCGGCCATCGTTATCCCAGCCGACATCGGAGGAAAGCACCGCCCCATCGGTGTTCGGTTCGGCGCCAATGATTGAATGCTTAGTATTCAGTGTACTCAACTGTAGAAAAAGGGTGGCGATATCGGCGGCGGAGGAGCCAACGACCAACGAACCGTCATCTTCGGTCCCATCCGACAGGGTATAAGTGAGACCATCAAAGACCACCTCCCCACGCTCGATGATGGCCCGACCTGTTAGCTCGTCGGTAAAAGTAACGGTGTAATCAGCGTCGCGGTCGAAGATGGCGGTGTCATCTGTTCCCGGAACCCGTTGGGGCATCCAATTCTCCGAAACATTGTAGTCTCCATCATTCGTGGCCCAAAAAACCTGAGGTAGCGCACCGAGCGGAACTATTGAGAAGGTCAAATCGGCCTTCGCCATTGCGCGGGCAGAGGGACCTGAAACATCGAGATCTCCCTCGGATCGGATCTCCAATCTATAAAAGCCGGGCTCGAGCGTCATCGATACCGAAACGGGGACTGTTTGTGAACTTCCCTCTTCAGCATGCGCGGTGGGTGAGAGAATCTCTATCAGTGGACTACGGTATAGCGTGA
>JAJDBZ010000263.1 GCA_029261095.1 Candidatus Omnitrophota bacterium
CGCTGTCACGATCACAAGTTCGACCCGATATCTCAGAAGGATTATTATGAGTTAACCGCCTTCTTCGATAACATCGATGAATCCGGGATGTACGCACACTTCACCAGTTCCATTCCCTCACCCAGCCTCATTCTGTACGAAGAGGGGCAGCGAAAAGAGCACCTGGATCTGAAAGACAAGATCCTCGAAAACCAAACGAAACTGGAACAGACCGCGCGGGAAGCCGAGGATCGATTCAGGCAATGGTTGGTCAATGATTATCGTCCGATCCCGAATTTGGAACCGATCGCTCATTTCGCCCTCGACCGGATCATCGAGGCGAGCGCGGAGGATGAAATGAACCCCGATTACTATGGTCGGGTTCGCTTGGATCCCGAGATTGTGGAGGGGATGCAGGGCAAGGCCTACCGGTTTTCCGGCGATAACAGTGTGACCATCGATTATGTCGGGGAATTTGAAAGGACCGATCCGTTCAGTTTCTCTCTCTGGGTCAAACTTCAAAACCTTCAATCACGCCAGGTGGTTTTTCATCGTTCTCAAGCTGCGGAGGATGCGGGGAGTCGGGGATACGAGTTGTTGATTGAAGAAGGCTATCCCGTTTTCAGCCTCGTCCATTTCTGGCCCGGTAACGCGATACGCGTGCGCTCGAAGAAAAAGATTGAGAGTGAGCGATGGACTCATGTGACGATCGCCTACGATGGGTCCAGCCGCGCCGAGGGGGTTCGTCTCTTTTTAGATGGCGAGAGGGTTGGTATCGAGACTGTTCGCGACGGCCTCTTCAAAACGATCGGATACGAAGCGGACGGTCTCGACCCGCCGCTGACTCTGGCCGCTCGATTCCGGGATAGCGGGTTCCAGAATGGAATCATCGATGAGTTTCAGGTTTTCGACCGTGAGTTAACCGAAATCGAGGCCGCGGCCCTCGCGGAACGCCGGCCCCTCCCTGAAAGGGTGAATAATCGAATCGCTCTCTCCACTCAATCGGAGATCGATCCGCAGTTGTTTGAATATTATTTGAAAGTATTGGATAAAGATTACTCCGAATCGTACCGTCACCTTCGGGAAACCCGTGTCTCCGAAGAGAGTTTCATCGCGGGGCTTCAAGAGATTATGGTGATGAAAGAGATGGAGGAGCCTCGAACCACCTATCTCCTGGAGCGTGGCGATTACGGGAACCGGGGCGAAGTGGTGAGCCCGGACACCCCTCCGGTGATTCTTCCCTTCCCCGGCGATTTGCCAAGAAACCGTTTGGGGCTTACGAAGTGGTTGTTCAGTCGAGACAATCCGCTCACCTCCCGAGTCGCGGTCAACCATTTCTGGCAGATCTTCTTCGGCAAGGGGTTGGTCAAGACCTCCGAGGATTTCGGGAACCAGGGCAACAGGCCCACCCATCCCGATCTCCTCGATTATCTGGCGTACGAGTTCATGGAGTCCGGCTGGGATATGAAGGCTTTGTGCAAGAGAATTGCGTTGAGTTCGACCTATCGTCAGGATTCGCTTGCGCGTCCCGAAATTCGAGAAAAGGATCCGAGCAATGAGTGGTTGGCGCGGGGTCCGCGTCAAAGACTCTCCGCCGAACAGGTCCGAGACAGCGCTCTGGCGGCCAGTGGTCTACTTGTGCCGAAAATTGGAGGGCCGAGTGTCAAACCTTATCAACCGGAGGGGTTGTGGAAGGACTCGAGTTCGGCCACTTACTCCCCCAGCCAGGGGGAATCGTTGTACCGCCGGAGTCTGTACACCTTCATCAAACGAACTGTTCCTCCCCCGATGATGACTACTTTTGACGCGACCAACCGCGAGGTTTGTGTGGCGAGGCGAGAAGTCACCGCGACCCCGTTGCAAGCTTTGGTGGTTTTGAACGACCCTCAATTCGTCGAAGCCGCGCGTATTCTGGCCACCAAAACGATGACTCAGGCGCGGGATATCGAGGGGCGAACCGATTGGATTTTTCGTACACTGACCAGTCGTGGTCCGGATGAAAAAGAGAAAGAGATCCTAATCGCCGCCTTTCAGGAACAGCGGGATTATTTCGCCGAACATCCGGATGAAGCCGAGGCGTATCTGACAGAAGGTGAGACCCCTGTCCCGCAGGACATCGACCAAACGGATCTGGCCGCGTTGACCGCGGTTGCCCAACTGGGTATGAATTTTGAAGAATTCCAGGTGAAACAATGAACCCCGAAATGAACGCTTGTTGTGGACCCCTCTCAAATGTCGGCCTGAGCCGTCGCCAACTCCTCGGCCAATTCGGCATGGGGCTGGGGGGACTCGCGCTCGGGCAACTGATGAACGGGGGCGCTGCCGCCAATCCGACTCCGAATGACCTCGGGTTGCCGCATTTCCCGGCGAAAGCGAAACGAGTGATTTACCTCTTTCAAAGCGGCGGTCCGGCCCAGATGGATCTATATGACTACAAGCCGCTGCTCAATGAAATGAACGGCGAACAACTCCCCGACTCGGTGCGTCAGGGACAACGCCTGACCGGGATGTCCGCCAACCAGGCATCGCTCCCGCTTGCCGGTTCGATTTTCGAGTTCGCTCAACATGGAGAATCGGGCGCCTGGGTCAGCGATCTTCTCCCTCATACAGCGGGAATCGCGGATGAAATCTGTTTCATCAAATCGATGTACACCGAGGCGATCAACCACGATCCCGCGATTACCTTTCTTCAGACAGGCTCGCAGATTTCAGGGAGACCCAGCATTGGGGCCTGGCTGACTTATGGATTGGGATCGGACAACGATAACCTGCCGGCCTTTGTCGTACTGGTCACCAAGGGGAAAGGGGGACAACCCCTGTACTCTCGGTTATGGGGCAGCGGATTCCTTCCCTCCAGGCACCAGGGGGTTCAGTTGCGCGCCGGAAAAGACCCCGTTCTTTACTTGACTAACCCAGGCGGGATCGATCAAGCGAGCCGCAAAAGTTTCATGAACCGATTGCGAGAACTCCATGAACACAAGATCCAACTGACCGGCGATACCACCCTCGAGGAAAGGATCGCTCAATACGAACTCGCATACCGGATGCAGACCTCGGTGCCGGAGGTGACCGATTTCTCTGATGAACCTGATGAACTATTCGAAGAGTACGGTCCCGATTCGCGAACGCCTGGGACGTACGCGGCCAACTGCCTGCTGGCCCGCCGGCTCGCGGAGAAAGGGGTGAAATTCATCCAACTTTACCATCGGGGATGGGACCAACATGGCAATCTGCCCGAAGGAATTCGAACACAGTGTCAAGAAACCGATCAACCGACCGCGGCTCTCATCAAAGATTTGAAGCGACGGGGAATGCTCGAGGATACTCTGGTGATCTGGGGCGGTGAGTTTGGTCGGACCAATTATTCACAGGGGCAACTCACCAAAGACAACTATGGGCGCGACCACCATCCCCGGTGTTTTACAGCCTGGATGGCCGGTGGGGGAGCAAAACCGGGTGTCACCTACGGCGAGACTGACGAGTTCGGTTACAATGTGGCCAATGATGGAGTTCATGTCCACGATTTCCACGCCACCCTATTACACTTGCTGGGGATCGACCACGAGCGTTTGATCTACAAATTCATGGGGAGGGATTTCCGTTTAACCGATGTCCATGGAAAAGTGGTGGAAGGGGTCCTGGCCTAGGATGGGTTCCACCCAACTCGGTGGCGCCACGAATTAATAGGGGATTCCCATTTTCTTGTAGATAAAGTGCAAAAGCCAAGCGGGTCCCACCAGTAGAAATTCGATGTCTTTCGCGAAAGAAGGTTTTTTCCCCTCGATCTTGTGCCCGATGAATTGAAAGATCCATGACACGACAAAAATCCCCAGCGCGATCACCCAAACCGGTGTACTGAAATTCCGATCGAGAAACCGCGCGATATAAATGCAGAGGATCATGATGGGGAACAGTCCCAGCGCGATCATCGGCGACAAAACGATATAGTACAGAGTAACCAGCGCGATGACGATGCTGATCCAATTCAACCACCAGACAGTCTCCACGGGAAAAGGGATAGACCAAACCAACAAGGCGATGCTTAAGAAGATGAGCGGCACAAAGATCCAGTGGATCAACTTATTCGTTTTGTTTAGGTGGCTTTCCCCATACTCCTCCAGCAAACGGTCCACTCTTCTCATGGAGGGGTCTCCTTTCCCGATCGATCCATCGCCCACATGTTATCCGATCCGAGATGGAGTACAATCGCTCATCGAACCCAGATCCACTTTTAGTGGATGTTTTTTGAGTAGCACTGGGCCTAACAGCCCAGTGCGGCTGGTTCGGTCCATTATTTTAGGAATCCTCTTTAGACCGCGAGGGTTTGTCAGAACCCCCGCTACTCAAAAAATCATCCATTGGTAATGGATTTTGTCTTTGGTTCATCAATGTTTTCCAGGAGGAATGTGGAAAGTGCACACATCAAAATCCCTGATCTTAGTTCTCATTCTGATCGGTTCAATCCAATCGGGAATGGTGGCGGAACAGAAATTCGAACCGAACTACGATGAATCGAAGGTTCCGGATTACACTCTGCCCGACCCACTCATCCTATCGAATGGCGACAAGGTGATCGACACGAAAACCTGGAACGAGAAGCGCCGACCCGAAATACTCAAACTCATCGCCGACCAGGTGTATGGGAAAACCCCCGCGAGACCGGGTCCCCTTCGTTACCAAGTGGTTGAATCGAGCGACGAGGCCCTGGGCGGCAATGCGATCCGTAAGCAGGTCCGCGTTTTCTTCACACCGGACAAGGCCGAGCCCAAGATGGATCTACTGATTTACCTCCCCAAAGCAGCCGACAAACCCGTTCCGCTCATGATCGGACTCAACTTCTATGGCAACCACACGATCCATTCCGACCCGGAGATTCTTCTCTCAGAATCCTGGATGCGTCAGAACGACGACAAAGGGATTGTCGACAACCGAGCCACCGAAAAATCACGCGGAACATCGGCGAGCAGATGGTCAGTCGACCTGATCCTAGACCGCGGCTATGGTCTCGCCACTGCCTATTACGGGGACATCGATCCGGATTTCGATGACGGTTTTAAGAACGGCATCCATCCCGTGTTCCTCAAGGACGGCCAGGAGAAACCCGCTCCCGACGAGTGGGGGTCCATCGGGGCCTGGGCTTATGGTCTCAGCCGGGCGATGGATTACTTCGAGGAGGATGAGGATATTAATCAGGAGCAAGTTGCGGTCATGGGCCATTCTCGCCTCGGAAAGTCCTCGCTTTGGGCGGGGGCTCAAGACGAACGCTTCGCCATTACCATCTCCAACGACTCGGGTTGCGGTGGAGCGGCGCTTTCGATGAGGCGATTCGGGGAAACGGTTGGTCGCATCAACCGCGTCTTCCCGCACTGGTTCTGTGACAATTTTAACACGTACAACGAGAACGAGGACGCACTCCCCGTCGACCACCATATGCTGATCGCACTGATCGCCCCTCGTCCGGCTTATGTTGCCAGCGCGGTGGACGACCGTTGGGCAGATCCCAAGGGAGAGTTCCTTTCGGTGCTTCATGCCGAACCCGTCTACAAACTCCTGGGAACATCCGGCTTTGGCGCAACCGAAATGCCGGAACTGGATCAACCGGTGATGGGAACTCTCGGTTATCATATCCGAACAGGTGGGCACAATGTCACCGATTTCGATTGGAAGGCATACCTGGATTTTGCGGACGAGCATTTTGGCCGGTGAACAATGAAACCAATCACTCGCGTTGCCGAGTCTCGCGACATTCCGGAGATCCAGCGCCTTTACCGGCAGTTGGATGGTCATCACGCCGATGCGATTCCCGAAGTATTTCAACGCATCGAAGGCGATGCTCGGGAGGACAGGGTCATTCGGGAGACGATCGACCGGGAGGAGGAGGAATACTTACTCGCGATCTGTGACGAGAAAATTGTCGGGTTTGTCCAACTTCAGATCGTGGCCCACCCAGACTTCCCGGTTTTCCGCCCCCATGAGTACGCGTTGATGGATAGCGCGGTGGTGGACCAGCCCTACCGAGGACAAGGAATCGGCCAAATGCTCTGCAACGCCACCATCGAATGGTGCAAGAGCAAGGGTGTTCGGAAGATTCAAACCAATGTGTGGAATGACAATGTCGAAGCCCGGGAGTTTTACCTCGCCTTCGGCTTCCGACCGATGTGTGTGAAACTGGAACTGGACATCGAAGAGAGTACTCAAGGATTTGGGGATAGAAGGTGATTCGACGCCTATTGGTGATTGTATTCTTTGCCGGGATCCTCCCACTCTGGGTTCCGCGGCAGGTTTTCGCCGAAAACCCAAACGTTCTTTTCATCGCCATCGACGATCTCAACGACTGGGTCGGGTGTCTCGGCGGCCATCCCCAGGTCAAAACTCCCAACATCGATGCCCTCGCCAAGCGGGGGATGCTCTTTACCAACGCTCACTGCGCCTCGCCCGCCTGCAACCCCTCTCGCGCCGCCATCTTCAGCGGGCGGTATGCTGAGAACACAGGGATCTGGTCCAACGAGAGTCCTCGACTACCCGACCATCGACCGGACCTCAAACTTCTGCCGGTCGCTTTCAAAGATTCGGGATATGCCACGCTCGGAACAGGCAAGATGCTCCATGGAGGGGCGAAATCCAATCGTCAGATTTTTGAAGAAATCTTCGTTCCCGAGCAAAGGTGGAGTCCCCTCGAACGGGCACAGACCGATTATGCGGAGGAGGAACTGTCCACCAAGCGGACCGACAACCCTCGGCATGTAGTCGAGCGACCCGGGATGGAGCCTATTGTTCTTCCCCTTAATGGCATGCCATCGGACCGGGCTCCGGACAACCCCAAAGGCGAGTCCTTCGATTGGGGACCCTGGGACGTTCCCGATTCGGAGATGGGCGATGCTCAGATCACCGACTGGGCGATCGAGCAGATCGAGGAGGTTTTTTCAAAACCATTCTTTATGGGGGTCGGTTACTACCGTCCGCATATACCCCTCTGGGTGCCTAAATCATATTTCGAGGAGTATCCGGTCGAAACAGTTCAGCTTCCCGCCATTTTCGATGGTGACCTGACGGACCTGAGTTCAATAGGAAAACGATTCGCGCTCGAGGCATACACAGGAGGTTCGCACTCCACCGTCCAGCGTTTCGGCGAATGGCGCGACGCTGTTGCTGGCTACCTCGCCTGTGTCAGTTTCGTTGACCATCATGTCGGACGCCTCACCCAGGCTCTGGAAAACAGTCCGTACCGCGATAACACCTGGATCGTCCTTTGGTCGGATCATGGATGGCATTTGGGTGAGAAGCAACATTGGGGGAAATGGACGGGTTGGGAACGCTCGACCAGGGTTCCCTTGATCATTGTGCCGCCGAAAATCATGTCCAACTGGACGGGGCCTGGCAGTGTTTGCGACCAACCTGTCAGTCTCATCGACCTCTATCCGACATTGGCGGAGGTCTGTGACCTTGAGAGTGTGCCCGCGCTCGATGGCCAATCCCTGGTCCCTCTCCTCAAAAACCCGAACCACAAAACGGATCGAGCTGTGATGACCACCTTCGGGGAAGGAAACACCACCCTGCGAACAAGTCGCTGGCGATACATCCGATATGAGGACGGGTCCGAGGAGTTATATGACCATGACTCGGATCCGAACGAATTTGAAAATCTCGCGAGCGATGAAATGTCTCAAGACCGGGTGACCGAGTTTCGATCTCTCATCTCGAGAATCACCCCATCGCCTTGACCACGGCATCCGCAAACTCTTTGGTCCCGCCCTTCCCTCCAATGTCGCGAGTTATAGATTCGGGGTTTCCTTCGGATAGAACCGTATCGTACGCGGTTTTTATTTTCCCAGCGGCTTCGGTTTCGCCAAGGTGGTTGAGCATCATGACGCCACTCATAATCAGAGCGAGCGGGTTGGCGATGTTCTTGCCCGCAATATCCGGCGCGGAACCATGGACCGCTTCGAAGACCGCGCAACCATCACCGAAATTGGCTCCAGGCACAACTCCCAGCCCACCCACAAGACCCGCGCACAGGTCGCTCACAATATCTCCGTAAAGATTTTCCATCAAGACAATCTGAAACCGTGAGGGGTCTCGTACCAACTGCATACACCCATTATCGATGATGAGTTCGTCATAATCGATACCCTCGCCAATCTCCCCATGAATTTTTCGAGCACAATCTAAGAAAAGGCCATCCGATTTTTTCATGATGTTCGCTTTGTGGAAGACGGTCACACGGTTGATGTCCCGTGATTTCGCGTACTCGAATGCGAATTTCGATATCCGTGTACATCCAGTCCGAGTCGCAATTTTAAGGCTCTGAACAACTCCGTCAGTGATCTCGTTCTCGATACCGGAATAGAGGCCTTCAGTGTTCTCACGCACCACGACCAGGTCGACATTCTCGTATCTTGAAGCGACACCTGGCAGATTTCGAACCGGTCGGACAGCGGCGTATAGGTTGAGTCTCTTCCGTAGCCCGACATTCACACTGGTGAACCCCTTGCCGATCGGAGTGGTTACCGGACCTTTGAGAGCCACTCTATGCGCTTCGATCGCCCTCACCGTTTCCTCGGGAAGGACCTCGCCGAACTCCTCGATTGCTCCCGCACCAGCTGGAAGGAGACGCCATTCGATAGAGACCCCAGAAGCCGAAATCACCTGCTTCGCTGCCTCGGCGACCTCCGGTCCGATCCCATCGCCCGGGATCAGGCATATTTCATGCGCCATTTGAATTATTTCTCCAATCGTTGGATTTCAATGTTTCGAAAGTATTCGTTGAGATTATCCGGGTCAATCCGTAGGAGAAGGTTCTTGCCAGTCTGCCTGGATCATCCCGCAAAAATGAAAAGGGAGGGAACCCCACGGGGTTCCCTCCGCTTAGATTCTTAAGATTTTCTTTACTATCGAGTTGTCAGGTAGCGCCCTTCGGGCAACTCCGCTTGTGCTGTCCTTTGATCCTGATCGAATAGTTGCTGGTTATAATTGGGGGCCAGGCGGTCGCGGAGTTCGATGGCCGCGGCAATCAATTGCTCCTTCCGCGGGTCCAATTTCGAGTTTCGTACGTCTCCAATGAACTTTACGATCTCTTCGACATCTTTGGTATCTTCCATGTCGATTAGGCGATCAAAAGCTTCCTGGTATTCCATCCCGGCTTCATCATGGTACTCATAGTCCATTCCAAGGAAGAAAACCGTATTAATAAATTCGATTTCTTTAACTCTCTTGAGACGTGCCATTTTGATATCGATCAGCGACTTGGCTATTGGGGTGCCAATTCCCCTTGCCAGCTGCTCTTCAAATGTCAAAAAGAACCGCATCGAATCCTCTGTCTCTTTGGAAGGAACATCCAACCACTTCTCGTTCAGAGGATCCGCCACATCGGGAAGAAGCTCTTCAGGGTCCAGGTTCATCTTTGAAAGATCGATCGGCGCGCTGGTCTCGATCGTGATCTTATCGATATCCGATGAATCGATCGCCACTTTTGACCCAGAGTACAACACCACTTCGACAACACGGCCTTTGTCGTTGTGCGATTCCGCGAGGAGAGTGCTGCCAGATTTCAGGTATACACGTTCAATTGCGAGGGAGGCATCACAGACTAGGCACAATGCCAAGACAATTTGTATCGTTTGTTTAATTTGATTAACCTTCATTGAACGATACCCCCTTTTTATCAATAATAGCAATTTACCCCAGCTCATGTCAAGGTCCATCTTATAAGAATTATAGGGGTCTTGGATAGGGACCTCCAAATATTTCTTTCCATCAGAGTTTCGGCATCTCAGAACCGATAAGTTAGCACTTCCTTTCTTACTTAAACGGTTGAATTCTTGGAAGGAAACGGGTCATTCACAGAATTTCATGTCTGCATTGAGGGAATCCTTGAAAGGTAGTAATCTTAGCCTCTGTTCGGAGTCTTTCATTGGAACTACGGAGGTCAAATAGGTGAAATCGCTAAACGTTTTTGTGGCGCTATCTTGCATTGTGGTCGCTCTTCTTTCCCCTGTCTCATTTGCGCAGGAATCGGTTTTTTATGCACTCTGCCCCAAATCCTTAAACAATCCGTTTTGGGACGATGTCAAGATTGGGATGGAAAAAGCGGCAAAAGAGTTGGGTGTTCAAGCGGAGTTTGTCGCCCCTATCGAACTCGATGCTTCTCAGCAGGTGCAAAAGATCGAGGCCTTGCTAGAACGTAAAGTCGATGGGATCGCCATTTCACCAACCGCTCCAGAGAGTGTGATCGACGTGATCGGAAAGGCCCGAGAGAGGGGTATTCCGGTAATCTGTTTCGATGCCGACTCTCCCGAATCGGACCGTCTCTGTTATGTGGGGACTTTTAACGAGCAAGCGGGGTACGAGGCGGGCAATTTGTTGAAAGAATACCTTCCCGAGGGAGGAACAGTTTTAGCAGTGAGCGGAGGGGCCGCGGCCGCCAATCTGAACGAACGAGTCGACGGTTTCAAACGGGCGCTCAAGAACTCCAACATCGAGATCGCAGATGTGCAGTACTGCAACGATGACATGAACCGTGCGACGCAACTCATAGAGGGTTACCTGTCCGCGAACCCAGATCTTGATGCCATCTTCGGTGTCGGCCTTTGGAGCGCCATTCCTGCCGCGAACATCCGCCGAGACAAGGGCCTCGATTACATCGTCATCGGATTCGATACGATGGAACCGGAGCTGCAGCTCATCAAGGACGGCCACATGGAAGCGGTGGTCGGACAGCTCCCGGTCGAGATGGGTTACCACGCGGTGATGACCCTGGACAAACTCCGCAAGGCGGGAGACAAGATGGAAGAGATTGCGGATGACTTCGACACCGGGACAGTGACGGTTCGAAGGAGCGATGTGGAGGAGTTCGCGAGGGAGGCGGGCTTCGAGTTGAAATAATTCGACTTCTCGGGAACGATTGCCTAATACTGAGAAACAAGCATTCGCAGTCGACATGATGATTCAAGTATTGCAAGGACCCAATGGAGGAATTAATGAGAAGAAAATCAATCTGGCTGGCACTTGGAGCCTTTATGCTCGGGGGATTCCTGAATCAAGCCATGTGCAATGATGACCTCTATTTCGCACTCTGTCCGAAATCGGTCAACAATCCTTTTTGGGACGAGGTGAGGATAGGGATGGAGCAGGCTGCTGAAGAGCTGGGAGTCAAGGCGGACTTCGTCGGACCTGTCATTGCGGATGCCAATCTTCAGGTTCAAAAAGTCGAGGCACTTCTCCAAAAAGGGATCGATGGAATCGGAATCGCCCCGAATGTCCCGGAAAGTGTGGTCGATGTCATCGCCAAAGCGCGCGCGGCTGGAATCCCTGTCATCTGTTTCGATGCCGACTCACCCGAATCGGAGCGTCTTTGCTATGTGGGAACATTCAATGAACAGGCTGGATATGATGCCGGAAAACTCATGAAAAAAGCGCTTCCTGATGGGGGCAACATCCTGATTGTGAGCGGCGGCGCGGGAGCACTCAACCATCAGGAACGTGTCGCGGGATTCGAACGAGGGATTCAAGATGGAGAGATTGAAGTCGACGCAATCCAATACTGCAATGACGATCTGAATCGTGCCACCCAGTTAATCGAGGCGTATGTGTCGGCCAATCCCGATTTGGATGGAATCTTCTGTACTGCCACCTGGGCGGTGTCCGCGGCCAACATCCGAAGGGATCGAGAACTTGATTTAGTCATTATCGGATTCGACACCATCGAAGCCGAGGTTCAGTTGGTCAAGGATGGTCTGATCGAAGGCTTGGTCGGTCAAAATCCAGTCGCTATGGGGAGCGAATCGCTCAAGACACTTGTCCGCCTACACCACGCTGGCGAGGAGATGGTGGACATCGCGGACGATATCGACACAGGTTCGGTCATAGTCACTCCTGAAAACGTTGATGAATTCGCTCACGAGAAAGGCTACACCCTCAAGTAAGGTCGATCGTTTGAGTCTAACCAACCCACACCCTCTAAAGAGGATCTTTGCGGTCAAAGAAGTAGGCATTCTTCTGATCCTCATCGGAATGATTCTGGCGATCTCTCTTTGGACCGACACATTCGCCACCCAATCGAACACATTGTCCATCCTGCAGGCGATCGCTCCGATCGCCATCATGGGGATCGGACAAACACTGGTCATACTAACAGCAGGTATCGACCTCTCAGTCGGATCAGTTTGTGCGCTCTCGGCTTATGCGATGTCTGTCCTGCTCATCCACGAATCGAACCCCCCTCTCCTTTTGGCCATTGGAGTCGCCTTGGGGGTCGGCGCGGCTTGCGGATTGTTCAGTGGTTTGGTCATTGCCAAACTAAAAGTAACTCCATTCATTGTCACTCTTGGAATGCTATCGGCATGTAGTGGTCTTACTCTCGGTTTATCTGGTGGAAAACAGATTGGTCTCAACAAATTTGGAGCCGCAGACACTGTTTCCTCATCCATCCTCAGCCCAGACGCGGCACTGGAGGGCCAACCCGAAGTTGAACGTCGATACTATGCTGAGAGTTCCGAGACCACATGCATCCTCCCTATCAGTCCCAATCGTATTTGGATGGCTGGGGCTCAACCGGGAACAGTCATACTTGTAGATTCCAATTGGGAGGCTGTCTCGAGAATTGAGACTGGCGCAGAACGCATCCTTTCTATGACCGCCGGACCCGATGGTTCGGTTTATGCCGGCGGATCGCCGGGAGGGAAAGTGTGGCGCTGTCGCCCGGATGGAACGAGTGACATCTTTTTTGAGGCAAGTTGCGACTCCATCACTTCCCTTCTCTCCCTCCCTGATGGGTCATTAGTAGTCGGGACTAGCATGCCGGGACGCCTCATCCTGATCGATGAATCCGGTAAGGAGAGTCAGGTCTGGGATATCGGCGATGTCGAAATGGTCGGGTCATTAGCCATTCATTCGGATGAATCGATCCTTGTCGGGACATCCCAACCGGCGAGACTTCTTTCCGTTCGGCCCAGGGGCGAACCCAAGACTTGGCTCGAATCGAAGGATGAACGCCTCGAACTGATCCGAGTCGATGAGAACGGGAATCCCTGGTTCGTTACTGGGAGTAGCAAACCTCACAAACTCCAGAAATTCGTGAATCAAGAGTTGAAAACTGTTTGGGAGTCGCCGAAGAAACCGATTCGAGATTTTCTCATCTACCCCGACAATGTCGCCGTGGTCTCGACAGGAAATGTCGGATCGATGTATCTCCTCCGAGGGGGCGGAGAACCCGAACGTTTGCATTCAATGACTGCTCACAAGGCGCGTGCACTCGCAAAACTTCCAACAGGCGATGATATTCTCATCGGAAATGCGGGTCCCGCTGGCATAGGCACGATGAGCACCACTGCCACGCAAACGGTGTACCCGGATGCGGCCATCTTTAACGATCTTTACCGCTACGCGCCCGCGTCGATGATCTCCCTGATGTTTATTGCATGGTTGTTGCTAAGGTTTACCCGATGGGGAACCTACCTTTACGCTATCGGCGGAAACGAGACAGCAGCGCGACTTTCGGGGATACGGGTCGACCGCATCAAGATTTTCGCTTACACGATCACGGGACTGCTGAGCGGGGTCGCAGCGGTTTTCCTCACCTCAAAGCTTCATACACTGGATCCAAACCTGGCAAAGGGATACGAACTCAAAGTAATTGCCGCTGTGGTCATCGGTGGAACAAGCCTCATGGGGGGAGAAGGTTCTGTATGGGGAACGCTGATCGGTGCGGCGCTTCTCTTTGTGATGAACTACGCTCTTGTCCATTTGGGGATGGAGGACATCTGGTCGGACCTATTTATTGGGGCCATTATCATCATCGCGGCGGTACTCGACAGCACCCGGTCCCGTTTCCCGCAAATTTGGACCGGCTTGAAACAACGATTAGGCGGAGGCTAACCTGCTTTTACGGAAGGCCTCATGAAAACATTCGAAATCCATTCAGGAGAATTCATATGAAATTGTTATCCACAAACCTTATCTGGCTGATGTTGGTAAGCACACTCCTCTTCGCGACCCACTCTGGTTTTTGCGAGGAAACTTGGGATCTTGGTTCTCGGCTCGAGCTTTTTGTCGATGGAAGAATGATCGACACCATGGAGGGTACCAGCCTTGAGCTCCATTCTCCGGTTCCTGCGGAGGACGTGGTCCAATTCGACAATCCCTGGGAGGGGAAGTATGTGGGCTATGTAACAGTCATCCATGACGGTCATCTCTACCGGATGTACTATCGGGGAATGCCTCAAGCCGGACAGGATGGAACCACTGATGAAACACCCTGTTATGCCGAGAGTCTGGATGGAATCCATTGGATGAAACCCAATGTGGGAATTCATGAAGTCGATGGAACTCGAGAGAATAATGTCCTTTTGGCGCATGTGGAAAATGTCTGCCATAACTTCTCTCCCTTCCTCGACAAGAATCCAGAATGCGATCCCGAACAGAAGTTCAAAGCCCTTGCCGGCACTTCAAAGACTGGCTTGGTCCCTTTTGCCTCTCCCGATGGTATCCACTGGAAGAGAATCCAAGAGGAAGGCGTCATCACAAAGGGTGCATTCGATTCCCAAAATGTCTCTTTCTGGTCTGTTGAGGAAGAATGCTATGTCTCGTACTTCCGCATCTTTTCCGATGGGATCCGGTCGATCAGCCGTACGACTTCCAAGGACTTTATCAACTGGGAAGATCCGACTGAAATGAGTTATGGAGATACCCCTCGAGAACATCTTTATACTAATCAGACACACCCCTACTTCAGGGCGCCGCACATCTATCTCGCCATTTG
>JAJDBZ010000264.1 GCA_029261095.1 Candidatus Omnitrophota bacterium
GGCTTTCCATCTGAATGATGGGGACTTCAGATCTTACCCGGAACTGAATTACGAATTTCTCGGTGATTCGAGCATCCATGTTGGGTTGGGTGACCGTTGCCAATGGGTACACATAGGTTGCCCAATCGAAATCGGCATCCAGTTCCTGGTAATAGGTGATCTGAACTCGTTGCTCGGCATTCGGTTGGATGGGAAAAATCCTCATCTCGAAAGTTTTGTAGTCTTTTTGTTCGAGAAGGCCCGGATCACGCCGTTGCTGCTTGTAACTGTTGTAAATCTCGCGCGCCCTTTCCTTCTCGATGACTTCTCCGACCATCTCTTTTCCGTTAATCCACATGCTGAAATTGGAGACCGATGCTCCTGGTGGGACCGGGAAGGTATAAAGCGCCTCGACCTGACGGTTCTCCATATTTTGGAAAATCTGGTCGACCGTGGTGACCGCGATGCCATTATTCAAAGTCACATCAACTGAGTGCTCTCTGATCTCAAGCACCCCTCCAAATCCACCGTCCGCTACCAAAAGTCCTGCGCCATAGCTGGACATCGAAAACCCCGTCAATAGAGCAATCCATGCTGCGATTTGCCTGATTCTTCTCATGATCTTTTCCTCCTTTTCATTAAACCCAATTGATTCTTGATGCGGAGGAATGCAGCCAGCGGGCCAACCCTCGAAAGATGCTGTAACTCATGATTAATCAGGATGTTAAAGGTTATTGGGTTTCTAGATGGAGGCGATTTTTAGCCACTGGGCTGCATAAGATGTATTTGATACCGACTCGATTTGTTCATGGAGATGCTTGGGCAGATATAGTAGATCGTGGGAGTTACAGATGCGACGCCCCCCGATTTCAATCACGATGCGACCTCTGAAGGTGACATGAATCACCACCATCGGATTATCAGACCCATCGACCTCCCCTCCCTTCCAGGTCTCACTCTCACTATACTCCCCCGTTCACCTGATTCCGGAGGTATAGTCCGCGGGAGATGAAAGTTTCGTCGCGCGCGTTAAACTAAAAGCATGAATATTTTCAACCTGGGTCCCTTGGAATTGGCGGTAATCGCCATTGTTGCCTTGCTTGTGGTAGGTCCCCGTCAACTCCCCGAATTGGGGCGAATGGTCGGACGCTGGATGAAGACTTTCAGAGAAGCCTCTGACGAAATGAAACGAAGCCTATACATAGAGGACGATTTCCGTCGTCAGCCGCCACCCAAACCGAGACCCTCGCTCCAGCACGATCCCGCCGAAGAAGATGAACCGGGATACTTGACCGACCAAGGATCGAATCAGGGGAAGTATGATGCCGAGGATTTGGATCCGGATCAGGAGAGAAACCAGACCGAAGAATACCTCTCTCCAGATTCAGCCAACACTAAGGAAGAGGGAGAGAGTGAAGAATCCTCCCACGAGTCCACTCCCTCCAGTTATTTGAGATCCGGAACTGATCCGTCTCAGGCAGGGGATAAGACCGAGGAAACCGTCGAAGAGGCCAAACGATCTTACGAGGAGATTGACTACGACCGCGAGGGTGCCGATTGATGAACGATGAAAAAGAGATGTCCTTCATGGAACATCTCGAAGAGTTCCGCGACCGAATCCTCAAAGCTGTTTATGGTGTCATCCCGGCAATGGTTGTGAGTTTTGCCTTTGCGAGACCCCTGCTGGAAGTGATCACAGATCATGCCCGTAGCTTGAACGTTCCTTTCAAGGGGCAAGATCTTCTAATGCGGATCGGCTTCGATCCGGTAAACGGCATCTATTTCGATATTCCCCTCAGCCCGACTGGGGGAGATACCATTCTTCAGGCACTATCGCCCGTGGAGATTCCAATCTGCTACATGAAGGTCGCTTTTGTCGCGGCCATCTTCCTCGCTTTCCCCTGGATCATGTTCCAAGCGTGGGCCTTTGTGGAACCCGGATTGAAACCGGGCGAGAAGAAATACATTGGCCCCTTCCTCGTGGTCTCATGGACTTTCTTCATTCTTGGCGGCCTCTTCGCCTACTTCGGAATGCTCACAGTCGCTGTTGAACTGCTCGCCAATTTTGGCAGCGGAATAGCGATCAATGCATGGTCCCTTTCCAACTACGTGAGTTTCGTCCTGAGAATGATCCTCGTATTCGGAATCGTTTTCCAGATGCCTGTTGTATCCGCACTCCTTTCAATGCTGGGGATTTTGAATCCTAGTTTTCTGGTGAAGTATCGTCGCCACTCCTTCCTCGCCATAACGATCATGGCGGCTTTCCTTACCCCACCCGATCCGATCACACTTGTGATCATGGCGATTCCCCTCTACCTCCTTTTTGAACTCTCGATTCTCGTGGCGAGGTTTTTTCAACGGAAACCCGGTAAGGATCTGACTCCAACCTCGAAGAATGTTTAGGGCTCACACCCCGCCACACACGCCCTTAAGGCGACAGCGGAGACTCCTGGTTAGAGACCTTCGGCCTCATTGAATTCCCCCGACACACCGGAGACTGGCGCGCCCCTCCGTGGAAAGGTGGAGCCTTGCTGAGATCCATCGGGACTGTTTTTTTTCGGAAATTGGGTAAGAATGAATCACCTTGGAACTCTTCGAGGGGAGGGCGGGGGAGGGAATGAGTGACCCGTTCTATCTCGATCTCAGATTCCTATTAATTCTGATTGCATAAGGGATGGACCAATCATTGATGTCTTCGTATACGGGCTGCTGGTTTCAATCTTCAAGAACTCGAATCTCTGAAATCCTACTGATCCTTCTATGTTCCACTCCATTTGTGTGTGCCAACTTATGGGCTCAGGAGTCCCCCACTCCCGCATTGGCCGAGACAACCCCGCTGATTGTTGAAATCCCCGATCAAAAACCGATCGAAGAAAAACTACAGCGTCTTGAGAAGACCGAAAACCTGGACCCCGCTCTCAAAACCGAACTAACCAATGCCTATAACAAGATCTTGAATCGAATCCAAAAGGCCCGGGAAGAGAAGGCTAAATCTGAACAATTCGTTAAGGATCTTCAAGAATTTCCCGCGAAAACTGAAGAGATTCAAAAGATTCTTTCTCAACCTCCCACGTCATCGACCCACACTCTTTCCGCTACTACCACTGTTTCGGAAGTGGAAAAACTCCTTATCCAAAAAGAGGCCGAGTTGGCGGCCGCCCGAACCACCGTAGCCCAATTGGATCAAGATCTAAACACTTTGCCCGAGAATCGAAAGTTTTTGTCAGAGCGGCTTGCTTCCAGCAAGGAGAAACTCAAGCGGCTTCGAGAAGAGAAGGGAAGCGACATTACCGAGGAGATGGATCCTCATTTAGTCGATGCACTGAAAACCCAGTGGCAATCGAAAGAAGCGGCATTCTATTACGAGATCCAAGCGATGGAGGCGGAAATCCCTCTCTTCGAACTTCGGACTCCCTTCCTCACACTGAGTCGCGATCTGGCGATTCGTGAGATCGCACAATTGGAATCGGAAGTCGAATCTTATCAAAACGCGCTATCCGAGATGCGGAAACAAGAGGCGGAACGTGCGGCCGCCCAAGCACGGCTCGAGGCAAGAGCGCTTCTCCAATCGGCAACCGCCGATCCCGCATTTAAGAAGCTGGTGGAGTCGCTCGCGAAAGAGAACGCAAGACTTGCAGAACTTCGAACCGATGAAGGTGGGACGCTGAAGGGAATCGAAAACGCCAATCGAAAGATTCAGGCAATCGAAACGCGGAAAAGGCAAGTAACCGAAGACTTTGCGAGAATGCGAAAGCGCGTAGAAGTGGTAGGCCTGGATAACGCATTGGGTCCCCTTCTCAGAAAGTATCGCGCGGAACTCCCAGATTTTCGGCAACACTACCGCAATGTCATTGGCCGACAACCCCACATATCTGAAATCGAAATTATGCGAATTGACCTCCGTGAACAACGGGACGATCTGGCCAATGTGGAAGCTGTCATCAAAAGAGACCTCGCAAAGATTCCGACTCCCGCGACCGATACCATCCGCCAGAAACAAGAACAGATTCTTCGGGATTTGAGGCAGACTCAGAAGCAATACATTGAGGATCTCCGAGGCGATTACAGCAACCTGTGGGGCAAACTCGATGAGCTCAACTCAAAAGAGTTTGAGCTCGCTGCAGAAACTGAGCGATTCGCAGAGTTTATCAATGAGAATATCCTGTGGATCCCGAGTGGCAATGCTTTGAGCCCCACGACTCTCACCGAGTCCCTGGATGGTTTCAAATGGTTTTTCTTGAATGGGAGTCGTTGGCGCTCACTGATTGTGACAATCGGCCAGGAGTTCAGGCATCATGCACTGCTTAATTCATTGGCAATCTGTCTTTTCTTGTTCCTTGTCGTGATTCGACCCCGAATTTTTGGGAGGATCACAGCGCTCGGAAAACGGGCCGAGAAAAAGACATCCGCCAAACTACACCTGACTTTTCGTTGCCTCTTTCAGACCGGGCTATTGGCCCTGACTACTCCGGCAATGGTCTGCTTTCTTGGTTGGCGGTTTTCAACGACCCCATGGGTCGATCCTGGCGATCCGGATTTTGTGAGAGCTTTCGGCTTTGGGCTCTTGTTGACCTCACTTGTACTGGTTGTATTTAACTCGTTCCGCTTCATTCTGATGCCTAAAGGCCTTGCGATTTCGCATTTCGATTGGCCTGAGAGGCCCATCACCTCGATCAAAGGGCACCTAAGATGGCTAACATGGGTGACACTGCCCACGGTCATCGTCTATGCGACGCTCCAGTGGTACCTCAATGACAACTACCAAGAGTCATTCGGACGTCTCCTATTCATAGTAAACATGCTGGCGATCATTGGTTTTGGCCACAAAGTCCTAAGGCTCCAAGGAGGCGCTTTTCAGAATATCCTGGATTTTAGGCGGACCACAGGAAGGAACAAGTTTCGGTACTTGTGGTATGCATTCGGAGTCGGGATACCGCTTGTCATACTTGTCCTTGCTTTCTTGGGATACTACTACACCGCGCTCCGGTTGGTTGTTCACTTTTTCTATACCCTAGGTTTCACTCTTTTTATGACAACTCTTTACGGCGTGATACTGAGGTGGGTTCTCTTGGAGCGTCGGGATCTCGCCATGGACCAGGCTCGGAAACGTCGCGACCAGGCCAAGATCAAAGAGTCGGATGCTCCGAAGCCGGAGTTAGAAGTCGAAGAGGGGTTCCTTGACCTTGCAACAATCGACCTGCAAACCAAACAACTCGTCAAAACTCTTGTTGGATTTCTGTTCATACTTGGACTCTGGTTCATCTGGGAAGAGGAACTTCCCGCACTCTCTATGCTAGATCGATTTGAACTTTGGGATACCCGTCAGACCGAAGTCATTACCGACGTAAATGGCGAGGAGATTACCAAACAGTCGGGCGAACTTGTCACACTGACGAATCTGATTTTGGCTCTCCTCATCGGGCTGGTCTCCGCGGGAGCTATTAAGAACCTTCCAGGTCTCTTTGAGATGGTTCTCCTTAAACGGCTGGCGATCGGTGCGGGCGAACGCTATGCGCTCACCACCATTGTCCGATATATTATTCTTGCGACGGGTCTCACATTGACGTTCAATGCCATGGGATTTGGGTGGAAGAACCTTCAGTGGTTGGTGGCGGCCGTTGGTTTAGGATTGGGTTTCGGCCTGCAGGAGATCTTCGCCAACTTCGTTTCTGGGATCATCTTGCTGTTTGAGCGACCGATTCGAGTGGGGGATACCGTCACAATTGGAGGTGTCAACGGTACCGTCCTAAAGATCAACATTCGTGCGACCACCATAGTCGATTTCGATAGGAAGGAACTGGTGGTCCCAAACAAAGAATTCGTCACCGGACAGCTCATCAATTGGTCTCTTTCAGATCCCATTCTCCGTCAGACTATCCCCGTCGGGATCGCGTATGGGTCAGACACACAACTTGCTTACGATACGCTTCTCCGGATTTCGAAGAGTGAACCGATTGTGTTGGACGACCCAGGTCCCCGCGTTATTTTTTACGGTTTCGGGGCGTCGTCACTTGATTTCGAGCTCAGGGCCTTTGTGAGGAGCATCGACGATTTCATCGATGCCCGCCACATTCTCCATATGGCCATTGATCGAGAATTCAGAAAAGCGGGTATCGAGATCGCGTTTCCTCAGCAGGATTTACATGTTCGCTCTCTGTCAGAGTCGATTGTGGAACAATTCAAAGGATCGCGAGAAAAACAGTAACCGGAGATCGAATCGTGACTACAGGATCCCCTTCTTCCTGAAGACTAGAATCATCCCCGTGGCGAGCGCACCCATGAAAAGCATGAGGACCCAAAAACCAATATGAGAGTCCAAGCCAGGAATGTAACGAAAATTCATCCCAAAAACCCCTGTGATGACGCTCAATGGCAACATGATCGTTGCGATGATGGTCAACATCTCCATCACTCGGTTCATCTTGTTTGAGATTCGACTCATATAAGAATCCATTAAACTGTTGAGTAGTTCGCGGTGGGCCTCCAAGTGGTCGATGGATCCGGAAACGTGGTCGAGAACGTCTCGCAAATGGGTCCGTGTTTCGTCTGTAATCTGAGGAAGTTCTCTATTGACCAAAACTCTGAGGGCTTCCTTCTTGGGTCGGAGAGATCTTTTGGCGTGGGCCGCGTGTCGTTTGAGCTCAAACAAGGTTTCTTGGATTTTCTCTTCCAATCCCTCGAACACCGCTTCCTCAAGATCCTCTATGTCATCTTCCATCTTGTCGATCGCGGTGACATATCGATCGACTAGTCCATCCAAAAGGTGGTAATAAACATGGTCGGTTCCCTTTGAGAGAACATGTGCCTGCGTCTTGACCATTGTCTTGACCGTGTTGACAGTCTTCAGGGGATGGCAGTGAGCGGTTACAAGGTATTGCGTCGAAAGAAAAAGGTTCAGATTGACCGTGTCGAATACATATTCGTTCGGACTGAAGTTCACGCCCGCGAAAACGGTGAACAGAATATCGTCATAGGTTTCCTGTTTGGGTTGAACGTCGTTGTTGAGGACATCGCTCAGTGCCAGTGTATGAAAATCGAAAACCTCTTCGAGCCAACCCGTATCCTCCGCCGTGGGATCGAGAATATCGATCCACATAAGATTCCCCTTTGCCAGATAACCCGGTACCTCGTCTCTTTTTACCTGAATGCAGGCGCCGTTCTCCTCTATTTGGACAAAGCACGCCCAACGATCGTCAATCTGTTTTACCATGATTGGAACTCCTCAGGGACAAATTATCGGAGATACGCCTGATTTCAAAAAGGGGTCAGACGCCGGGTGAGAGGATCTATTTTTCAAGCATAGTGATGTTGGTCGAAAGCGCTTCTTGGATGCGCCGATAGTAGGTGGACTCCGGAGACCTTTCCATCTGACGGCGCAAGCGGGCTAAAGTTTTCTCAGCGACGACTGCGATGTGGTAAACGGGTTCGCCCGGCTTGACTGCAGGCATCGTGGTCATCCCGAGGACAATGCCATTGACGGGTGAGGCAATGACGTTCCGCTCTCTGCCGAAAATGCTGGTATTGGTGGCAATCTCTTGATCTTTAACCACGAAATCTCCTGGTTTCGCGTGAAACCCAAGGAACCCCCCTTTGCTGGCTCGGACCCAAGTCGTCTTATCGATCGTAACCTGAAAAGCCGGTTTCTCCATTTCCCCCGAAATCATCCCATGGTGGCGCATCAGATTCAGGGACCCCCTAACGCCGATTTCCACAACACCCGGCTCGAACTTCCAGACTTCCCCTGCTTCGAGGATCAGAGTTGGCACACCTTGTTTGACCGCTGTTCTTCTCAAAGATCCCGTTGGACCACGCGAATTTACGATGAGTTCGCATCCGAAGGCCCTCGCCAACTTTCTGACTTCTGCATTTCTCATGTCCGCACGGATGTTTGGGTAGTTCGTTCTTCTCACGGCGGCAGAGTGGAAATCTAACCCGAAATCACACTTCGCCACCACCTCATGGTGGATGTAATAAGCCAATCGACTCGAGGGACTCCCCTCTTGAAGCCCTGGAAAGCAACGGTTGAGATCGCGACGGTCGGGTAGGTACCGGGTCTGATTCTCCAGACCGTATGTGTTGATGACAGGAAGACAGATGAGGGTCCCCGAACGAATATCGGGTGGCCGGTCATAGAGTAGTTCTCTGATGATTCCCACGCCCGTGAGTTCGTCTCCATGAATCGCCCCCGTGATAAACATCGTTGGGCCATCCTTCTTTGCACGAATCACACGGATCGGGACAGTTACTGAACTCCCCAAATACGATTCACTGAATTTGAGTTGGACATCTCTTGTTTCTCCCGCTGAAATTTTCTGACCTGCGATCTCAATTGACTTCATCCGATGTCTCTCTGTTCCTAACTCTTAGATGTTTTCTTTTTCTTTTTCTTTTTCGGGACATGGTCCAGCACCAAAGACTTCAATGCCGAAATCTCGCCGTAACAAAGCAGGTGATCTCCCTCCAGAATGACCTCGTCTCCTTTGGGGTTGGGAATAACCGAATCTGGGCGCGAGATGTGGAGCACCTGAATATTCTGCTGACTTAAGGTGGTTTCCCTCAGTGGTTTCCCTTGGATCTCTGGGATATTGTGAACCTCGAATTCAGCCACACTGAATCCAGCTGCGAGTCGCAGCCTCTGGCGCAGGTCTACATCCGGAAATGAGACTTGATGTTCCATGTCTTCAATAATCGCACCGGCAATGTCTTTTTGGGTTGCACGTTCTATTCCCTCCAAACCGGGTGAGGAGTTAATTTCAAGAATTTGTGGGCCTTCTTCCGCTTCCAGCATATCCACACCGGCTACTCTCAGCCCCATGATCTGAGCCGCTTTAATGGCCACCTTCTCAAATTCCTCGTCCAGTTCCACGACCTCGACTGTCCCCCCGCGGTGAACGTTGCTTCTGAATTCGTCGCCAGTCGCACGCCTCCTCATTGCGCCCACTACCCGATCTCCGACAACAATCGCACGTATATCCTTGCCCTTGCTCTCTTTGACGAAATTCTGGATCAACACGTTTTGATTGGTGCCATGCAGGGTTTGGATGATCGCCTCGGCGATTTTATTAGTATCCGCTAGAATGACCCCAACACCCTGAGTTCCTTCGAGCAACTTAATAATGACAGGTGCTCCACCGACCCGCTCGATTGCGGGAATAATGTCATTCTTGTCTCGAACAAATGCAGTCGCTGGGATACCAATTTCATGCCTGCTCAGAACCTGCATGCTCCTCAACTTGTCTCTCGATCGACCGATCGCGAGAGACTCGTTGGCGGTATAAACTCCCATTTGCTCGAATTGACGCACCACCGCACACCCAAAAAATGTGATCGATTGTCCGATTCTTGGAAGGACCGCATCGTAGGTCGATAACGGTTTTCCCCGATAATAGAGTTCCGGCGAATCCTCTTCGACTCCAATGGAGAACTTCATGGTATCCAACACCCTTACCTTATGTCCTCGAGCCAATGCGGCCTCACGGAGGCGGTGGGTGCTGTAACACTTTCGACTTCGAGAAAGGATAGCAATTTTCATATTTCTGTCTCCAGGCGGACTGTTGGAATTCTCTTCCGCTTCTTTTTTTTGGGTTTCTCGCCCAGTACCGCTCTCTTCGTTACATCAATGAGAAAGTCGTCTTCCAGTGCCTTCCGTCCAATCAACATTCTAAAAACCATTTTCTGGCGAGAAACCAAAGTAACGTCGATTTCTTTTTCAATATGGCCGATTCGGATGCGGGTCCTGACAAAGCACCTCACCATATATTCCCCCGTACTCGATCGGACACGCCCCCATTTGACGACTTTGGCTTTGACCGGTACGCGACTCAGGTTTTTTTTGTTGCAGAGAATGACATCGAAAACGACCATATCATTCTTGAGCTTCTTCAGGCCCTCTACATGCAGGGCGCTCGTCCGGGCGCCAGTGTCGACCTTCGCTTCTAACCCCACAATTCCCCAGTCTGGAAAATCGACATGTTCCGACCAGCCTATGATCTCTTTATTCTGCGATTTTCTGGTCACGGTTTTTTCAACACCCACCTCCTAGAAAGCAAATGATAGAAGACCACCCTACTGTAGCACAGTTTCAATCATAGGCTATTCGCCCGAATCCCTATTCCATATCTTGTCCCCGAAAGCAGTTGTCTCTTCCCTGACTTTCTTGAGTAATCGTCGCGCCCAAACGAATTCGGTTCCGAGAATTGCCAGTCCACCCGATACGACCAGGATCCCCGGACCGGGTAACACAAGCATTGCCCCACCCAACACCAGGACCGTAATCCCAACAACCAGGACAATTATTCTTTTTGCCTGTTTAATCGGTGATTGGCTCATGGTTTTGTCTCGTCATCGGGCGCGCTTTTGCGCGGGCTCGATTCCGTGGCCCTTTTCGGAACCGATACAGCCACCCCCACTCCAAGAATCCCTAGAATGATCATCAGAGACACATGGGTCGGAATCGGGAAGTGGTGAGAAAGGATCATCTTTACCCCGATATAACCCAAGAGAACCATTAGACTATATTTCAAGTGATGGAACCGATCGAGCAAAGCGGCCAATGCGAAATACAAGGACCTCAACCCGAGGATGGCGAAAATATTCGAAGTGAACACGAGGTACGGGTCTCGTGTAATTGCAAAGATGGCGGGTATGGAATCGATGGCAAATGCGACATCCGAAGTTTCAACAGTAAGCAGCGCCAGAAAGAGAGGGGTTGCTACCAGTTGGCTGTTTTCTCGGATAAAAAAGTGACTTCCCTTGATTTCGTGAGTGACTGGAAAGATCTTTCGAGAGAGATTGACCAAAATATTCTTTTCCGGGTGGACCTCTTCCTCATCCACGAAAAAGAGCCGAATAGCGGTAACCAGCAACAGGCCTCCGAACACGTAAATGATCCAATCGAAACGGGCGATCAAGATCGCTCCCACCCCAATCATGACACCCCGGAGCACCAAGGCACCGAGTATTCCCCAGAACAAGACTCGATGTTGGAATTCGAGAGGCACTCGGAAGTAGGAGAAGATCAGGGCGATGACGAAAATATTGTCGAGGCTTAAGGATTTCTCCACCAAATAGCCAGTCAAATACTGTAATGCAGCCTCGGTTCCACCGAGTTCATGACCCGTCTCAAGCCCGATTCCAAACCAATGGTTCTCGTAAATGAAGTAGATTGCCACGTTAAAGAAAAGAGAGAGGATCACCCAAAGGGCTGTCCACGCGAGTGCTTCCCTCGCGGCGATCACATGTGTATGCCTGTGGAAAAGGCCCAAATCCAAGGCTAGCAAGAACAGAATGAGGGCAAGAAATCCGATCCAAAGTAGTATCATTGAGATACCCTTTGCCAAGGGAAGAGGCTATGAGAAATCACTCTTTCTCAATCTCCGGAAAGGGGCCTTCGGCGATGGGGGTCATGCCTCTCATTGGCGGTGCGACTCGACACTCTCGACCTTGTCCTGCATCGACTGATCCCGATCGATTCGAGTTCCAAATTTTAGAGTAGTGCTAACACGGGGCACCTCCATTCCGTGCAATCTTTCATGGCAGGCCCTGATCGCCAAGAATACCTCATCCCACTCCCCTTCAAGGTTCGTCCCATATGCGTGAAGGGTTGTTTTGATCTCAAATTCTTCCAAAACCTTCTGGCACTCCGCGATGTACTTGGACAAGGACACTCCAACCCCTAAGGGTACCACACACAAGTCTGCGATTACTCTCATACCGCTCCTACCCTTCTTTTGGTCCAACGAATGACTATTTTCCTCCGGAAGACCGAGGCAGGTCAATGGTTCTTAGGGGAAGGGGGAAGTTCAAAATCCAAAGGCAGGTCGGAGGGATCGAATTCTCTCCGTAAGACATAGTTGCCAAAACGCCCAACCTCCGTAGTAAGTTCTAGACCCTCGAATGGGAAGGTGTCCAAATCTCCCACTTCGATTGCAAAGTAGTCCTGATTCAGATCGGTTAAGTGAGAGAGTATTGTTTCTCGATCCTCATCCGGGATATCAAAAGCACGCCCCTCTGAATAGAAATCTCCGGAAAGGGGCATTCTGTCTGTATAAACAAGATTGGCATCCTGGTCAAAATCCAGACTGATGAACCGTGAGGCCAATTCTTTCTGCGAACGCGATTCCCCGAGTAGTGGAATCACGAAGTACGCAGACAGGAGAAACACCGTAGGAACGACTAGCGCCAATCCTCCGATCAGGTTGGAAGAAACCGTGGTCAGGCGATCCTGGTGTTCGGTTTCGGCCTCGATGAGGAAGACCCTAGCTAAAATCATGGCGAAAGGCGGAAGACATGGAAGCGTGTAGGTGAACATGATATTCCGAGAAATAGAGAAGAAGGCAAGTGGGACTAAAAACCAGAACACAATAAATGAGAAGACACGGTCTCCCAGCATTCCTCGAGATATGGCTCGAATGGGGGGGCGCTGAAGAAGAGTGACCAGTAAGACCAAGGACCAGGGAAGGGCAGTCACCATGAAGAATATGAGAATCATCCCTCTTGGAAACTGGTGAGGCGAACCATAACGGTCCCCCTGCCAATCGCTAACTGTAAATCGTTTCCAATGTTCCCCCACGATGTAGTAATTCAGAAAACCAGGAGATTCGATCTCGCACACAATATGCCATGGGACTGCGACGAGGGCTGCGAGGATCAGGCCGGAGATCCAGGGGAGATTCAGGTGGGTCTTCCATTCCCTGTTCCACCAAGTCCAGAGGAACACAGGACCGAGAATCAGCACGGCTCCCACCAACCCTTTGGCGAGAAGACTTAAGCCTAGTCCGAAGAAGAAGAGGTAGGCGCACCAGAGACGCGATCGGTTCGAATCACTCACCAAACTGGCAAGCATTCCCGACAATGAGAAGGTTACTGTGAATAACAGTGCCGTATCCACCGCCACATAACCCGCATACGAATAGAACAATGCCATAGTCGAAAGAAAGAGAATCGACATTAGTGCAAAAGAGTGATTTAGGATTCGTCGAGATAGGAAATATACAACCGAGAGTGTCAGTAGCGAGAGGAGAAAAGATGGGAATCTGGAAGAATATTCGGAGAACCCCATGACAGAATAACTGGATGCTAAGAACCAGAACATTAAGGGAGGTTTTCCCCAGAATGGAATTCCTTCTTCTACATGGGGGACAATCCAGTCGCCGGTGGTAACCATCTCACGAGCGATCTCGGCGTAGCGGCCTTCGGTCGGATCCATGAGGGGAAAGGCACCTAAAACAAGAAGTCGAGCCAGAAGAATCATCGCGACTAACCCCAGGATAAAGGTCGGGGCGGGATGTTGGACCAAGGAATCGTTCTTAATATTGGGCATACAACGTTCTGAATTGAACTCCCTTGACCTTCAACAGGATGTTATTGGTTTTCTATCTGAAGGCTATCATCCAATCCATGAAAATACATCCTAATTGGCGCTCTCGGCCCCCTTATTGAGTGAGAAACTCATTCGAATGAACTCCGAGATCTCCGGGGCCAGGATCTTCACCCCAAATGGAGAAGGGTGGCTATAATCTCTGAAGGATAAATCGAGCCGTTCGCGGTCCCCTCCTGTGCCCCGTTTCATCACTGGGAGGAGGTCCAGGAAAGGCACCTCATGGTCAATGGCAAATTTGGCCAATGTCTCTTGCGGGGCCGTTCCATACTCAGGGTTTTCAACCTGTCCTTTGTCCGGAAGTGCAAGCAAGAGAAGTTCTGTATCTGTTTTTCGAATGGAATCGACCAGTCCCTTGAGGTTATCAAGAGTCAACTCCCATGCTTCGACGATGAGCGGGTCGTTCGGTTGTCGGATGATTTTCTCGATGTTAGTTGCCTCGATTTCCAAAGCCGATTTTTGGATATCTTCACCGAACCGTATTCGCG
>JAJDBZ010000265.1 GCA_029261095.1 Candidatus Omnitrophota bacterium
CAACCATAAGGACTACCTCCTCGCTTGCGCCGAGGTCGGCGCTCATGGTTATCTCGAAAAACCGATCTCCACCGATCTTGCCGAGGCGGACGCTATGGTAAAAGCGATCGAGGACAAGAACCTGAAGTGGGCCATCGCTCATCAGAAACGCGCTTGCCCCGATGTTGAACTGGCGAAGAAACTCATTTTTGAAGAAGGTCTTATTGGAGAAGTCCTCGAACTCCGAGGAAGGGGGAAGGAGGATCACCGCGCCGGAGGGGAAGACCTCATCGTCCTGGGCACCCACATCTTCGATCTGATGATTTATTTCCTGGGAAGCCCGGAATGGTGTTCCTCGAACATCACTGTCGATGGAAGCCCCGTCACCAAGAAGGACATCCGTCAACCGAGCGAACCGCTGGGTCCCATCCTGGGGAACGAGATCCAATCGACCTTCGGATTCGAAGGGGCTCTTCCCGGATACTTCGCCAGCCGCAACAACAAGGACGGTAACGGGGGTCGTTGGGGTCTCGACATCTATGGCTCGAAAGGAATCGCCAAGATTCGGATGGAGGTCTACCCGGAGATCTATTGGAAGGAGACCTCCTCCTGGTTGCCCACCGGTGAGGATCAAACAGGCTGGAAGAAGTTGCCGGGGCATGTGGAACTTAGCGGGGGTGACGCAAGTGCAGTCATGAACGCCTTCGTCATCGACGATCTCCTTGCCGCGATCGAAGAAGACCGTGAGCCGGGAGTCAGCCTACAAAGTGGCCGCGACTCATACGAGATGATTCAGGCAGTTTACGCCGCACACATCAACGGGGGGCGTATCGATCTCCCACTGAAGGACCGAAGCCATCCCCTAACTTCTTGGAGGTAAGATCGAATGCGCTACAAGGCATGTATCATCGGCGATTCCAAACAAGGCGGGTACGGTCATGGGTTCGATGTCGCTTTCACTAATCATGATGAGATCGACATCGTTGCAGTGGCGGACCCGGTCGAAGAGGGCCGGAAGTCGGTCGGAGAGAAGGTGGGAGCAAAGAATCTCTACGCCGATTATCGCGAGATGCTCGATAAGGAACGACCCAATTTAGTCGCGATCGGGCCGAGATGGCCGATCCATCATAAGGATTATCTTCTGGCGGCGGCTGAGGTGGGAGCCCATGGTTACCTCGAAAAACCGGTCTGTGTGGATTTGGCCGAAGCGGACGAGATGGTCGCTGCCATCGAGGCCAAAAACTTGAAGTGGTCGGTTGGATTTCAAGTCTCTTTAGCGCCCAGTTTCCTCCACGCGAAAAAACTCCTCCATGAAGGATTGATCGGGGAGGTTCTCGAAGCCCGAGCCCGCGGTAAAGAGGACCGCCGCTCGGGGGGTGAAGATTTGATCGTTCTCGGCGTCCATCTTTTCGATGCTCTCAACTCGCTCTTCGGGGAGCCGGAGACTTGCGACGCTCGGATCTATGATGATGGCCGTCCCTGCCAAGCGGAAGATGTCCGTGAGGCGAACGAACCCCTGGGGCCCATCATCGGAGACCGGGTCATCGCGAATTATACATTTTCGAACGCGGTTCCGGTTTCGTTTCAAAGTTTCGATCATCGAGAGGACCATGAATCAAGGTTTGGAATCGACATCTATGGGTCGAAGGGGATCCTGAAACTCCGTTGGGGGTTCCCCGCGAGCTTTTTTTATAAGGAAACCTCGTCCTGGTTGGATGTGGAAGGCGGTTCGTGGAACCCGCTCCCGGATTGTCCCAAGGATCAACAGCACCTGACCCCGGTCTCCCGAAACCGGGATGTGGTGAACGACCTTCTCGAGGCCATCGAAAAGGACCGGCTACCAGAGGTGAGTCTGCAAAGGGCGCGGTGGGGTCATGAAATGATCCAGGGTACCTTCGCTTCGCATGTCACGGGTGGAGTGGTGTCTTTTCCGCTAGCGGAAAGGACTCATCCCTTAAAGGATTGGAAATGAAGAGATCCTGTTTTCCCACAGTTGACCAACAGGAACTCCCGCACACTCCTCGATGGTTCCGAGCACTCGAAATCCTAGTCCCTTGAAAACACTTCATTTATGACTTTCTTTTACAGGCTTAGGATTTCTGGCTTTATCGTAATACACGAATGTGGTAATGTAACCATAGAATCGAATCAGGTCGTCAATATTGGCGGCTAGAGATTCAGGGTCACCCGAATCCTTCCCATGAGGAGGAACCCATCATGCATCGACATCCCTGGTTTT
This sequence comes from Candidatus Omnitrophota bacterium, assembly GCA_029261095.1. GTDB lineage: Bacteria > Hinthialibacterota > Hinthialibacteria > OLB16 > OLB16 > JACKFH01. The sequence goes on from JAJDBZ010000265.1 coordinate 2,219, forward strand.
CCATCGCTCTCGTCTTGGGGATTGTAGAATTCCATTTACCGCTTGAATTGAATGCAGCGACCCTGGTTGTTGAACAAGACGGTTCCGGCGATGCGACCACCATCAACGCGGCCCTGGAGATGCTGGACTACAACGATGGCGAAGACGATGTGGTCCTGATCGGGCCAGGTGTCTATGACGAGCAAATCAAACCGAAGGGAAATGCGGGGGTGGATTCAACCGCGTATCCGAAAATCTTCGAGATGACCTTGGAGAAGGTGGAGGCCGCCTATTCCTCCCATCCGGATCACCTCACGCTCGAAGGAATCGATAACGCAGATCCACCCGTGATCACTATTCGTACAGCAAATCAAGAATTCTATGGTTTCTTTCCTAATTATCAAAGCGACTCTTCAAAGGCCGGATTACTGTTTTGCGGAAATGGTGTGACTTACCAAAATATTGAAATCCGACCATCGGGCTCAGATGGATACGTCATGACGGGACAGGCATCCGACATCGTTTTCGAAGACTGCCTTTTCACCAATGCGGCGAGTGCTTCTTCGAGGGCGAATCACTATGCAGTTCTACAAAATAGCTCCGACTTGACCTCGATACTAAACGCAACCTTGTCTGCCGACAACAACTATACTTTCCGGAACTGCCATCTCGATGGCCGAAGCAATGTCGACGGAAGCCTCTATGATCAACCCCTTTTTTGGTTTAACGGCTACCCTGATCGGCCCGAATTGGCGAACGCTGACAGAGTGGGCGGCGTAAACATTTCGGGTTGCATCTTTCGAAACTGGGAGGGAGGTGTTCATGAGTTCAGAGGGAGGACCGGATATGCCACCGGACTGGCTTTCACCATGATAGAGGATTGCTACTTCGAAAATGTGGAGAGGCTTTTTCAATGGCGGGGCTCCCAGGGGCCAGGAGTATTCAATCGGAATGTAGTAAAGGGTGTACGTTCGCGTGGGTATGCGATTCGCTTTAGAGAACGATTTCAGGCAATGCCTTCCGAAATGATTGTCGCGAATAATATTTTCATGGGAGGTGGTCCGTCGGATGGCGGCGTGATGGAATTCAATATCAATGACAACAACTCGGTACCCGGAAACAATCCGAGTATCTCCGTGATTAACAACTCTTTCGTTCACTATTCGGGAAACGGAATCTTAATCCAAGGAACTTCCCCACGCGGAAAGATTGTCGTGGCGAACAATATCTTCTCCGATGCCGACTTAAATTCGGGGAGATATGGCGTGAAAATCGAGAACCCAAATCTGCATGTCGAGGTTCTAAACAATATGTTTTCCATAAGCAACACCGGCATTGATGGAAGGCCTAGTTTGGATCAAGGAAACGTCTACGGCAATGCACTTTTCAATTCGACCGGTGTGACAATACCGAACTCACCGGGCGAAACGATTATTCAGGGTATGATTTCTCAATCCCTCAAAGCCTTGGGCGGAGGGGATATTTCAATTTACGACTCCATCCGACCATTGGTGGGAAATCTTGATGTTGACGGTGATATGCGTGAAACGCATGTCATAGATATTGGGGCACAATTCATCGGTGAAATTCCCCCGACCCCAACGGCGACTCAGACTCCCACCCCCACCGCGACGCCGACCCCGACCAACCCACCCCCCTCCGCTCCCACTGTAATCATCGAACCCGAGGAACCTTTTACCTTTGACGACCTCATTTGCAACGCCACTTGGAGTGTCGATCCTGACGGCGGAGATGTGACTTACTTGTACAAATGGTTCCGGGATGGGGTGGACCTCACCATCGAAAACGAAACGGATTTCAGCGGTTCGACCGTTCCCTCGGAGCAGACCACACGCGACGAAGTCTGGCGCTGCGATGTGACGGTCGAGGACGATGAGGGCAAACAGAACTACGGCAGCGCGGAGGTCACCATCCAGAACAGCCTTCCCACCCAACCGGAGATCAAAGTGCTCCCGCCAAACCCACTCCCTGGGGATGGACGCGCCGTGCTTCTGCTGACCTTTAGCATTGATGCGGACAACGATGGAGTCGTCTATCTCTTCCAATGGTTCCGCCTCGATTCGGAAGGGGAATGGCAGCTTCGTCCGGAGGTGTCCGGAACTCTGCAACCCTATTCGCCTGGGCAAGCGGAGATCTCCGGCCTGTATACCGCGGGGGAAACCTGGAAGGTGGAAGTGACCCCCTACGAAGCCCGGTCGCTGGTGAAGCGGAACAACGACGCGAAAGGATCGAGCGGGGTCATAGCCGGACTCACCGCTGTCGAGCAATGGATTGTGCTGCCGGACTTCGGAAACGATGGGATGATCGACAGCGCGGACATCCTGATTCTGCTCGAACTCTGGCGATCTCAACCCAAGGTGTTTGCTCCCGAGACTTTTCCCGACCTGATCCTCATCTCCACCTTGGGCTGGCAAGGCAAAGCCGAAGGAGAGAATTGAGCCGGTTTCCGAGAGAGACCGAAGAGAGATCCTGCTCCTTGCCCTCGCCGGGAGCAGGATCTTTTGGAACGAATTCATGGTCTGCTGTGAGATTCGGACCAATATCAAGAATTAGAGGAGTTGGAAGTGAAACAGACTGCAACCATCTACATCATAACACTCACTTTCTTTATCTCAGCATCGGCTGAGGCGGCCACTCTGCTTGTCCGCCAGGACGGATGCGGTGACGCGACCACCATCAATGAAGCGCTCGAGATGTTGGATTACAATGATGGGGAACCGGATATCGTTTGGATCGGTCCGGGAACCTACGACGAGCAACTCACTCTCAAAGGAAATGCGGGTGTCGATTCAGTCCCCTTTCCCAGAATCGCGCAACTCACCCAGGATTTGCTGGAGCAGTGCTACGAATCTCACCCCGATCCTTTGACCCTTGTTGGGGCCGATCCGGCCGATCCTCCTAGGATCATTTTGGAGGAAGTATCCCCTCACTTCTATGGTTTCTATCCAGAGGAATTAGGCGATAATTACGCGCCCAGCGTCCTGCTCGGCGGAAACGATATCTCGATTCATGGAATCCATTTCACGCTGCCTGCAAATCACGTCGGGTTTCTAGGGCAGGGGACAAATCTCCTCTTTGAGGATTGCGGTTTCGAGGAACCGAATCGAAACCATCCGTTCTTCATCATCGAGGGAAACTCCGATCTATCCACCACAGTCAATCCAGTGATAGCCGCGGACAATGTCATTAGGTTCGAAAGGTGTTCCTGCCCCAAAATTTATAGCGACTCCTTCCTCGAAGCGGACCGGTTCATCTCTGAATTAATCGTTCGTAAATGTATCGCCGAGGGAGATGGCCGCTCGTCTCTGTTTGTTCTAAGGAATGTCGAACATCTCAGGGTCGAAGATTGTTTCTTCACCGACTTTTACCATATCGCGACTATTCAGGGTGAGTCTGAGAAGGTCGTCTTTAACCGAAATATGTGTCCCGATGGAATCAACTCGGCTCTGGATCTCTTCAATGCTCCCATGGAAACCATTGTGACGAACAACATTATCACCCGCTATTCCAAGCCGATCGAAGCGGATTTCGATTCTCCCGCAACTCCCGGTCGGACCCTTTCAGTGGTCAACAACACTTTCCAGGAGTACTTCCATACGGGAATCGAAATCGAAGGGAATGACCCAGGTACGGTTATCCTGGCCAACAACATCTTCTCGGGCGATGGGGGTTCGACCGCGATTAATCTAGCGTCGGTGCCATCCGCCTCCGCCAGTCTGTATTCGAACCTTTATTTCAACAATCAGTCCGATCTCGTGGATGCCTTTGAGATTCACGCGGAAGTGGGAAAGGTGACTGGAGATCCGATGTTCAACCTTCTCTTATTACCGCCACCACCAACCCCCGGTGCGATTAGGGATGTGGGATTCACTCCGGTCCCCGATAGCCTGGTAGTCGATGCTGGCGATATGGTGGCGTACAACAGAGTGGAGTCTGAGGTCGGGAATTTTGATGTCGACCGAATTGGAAGCAGACGGGATGGGTCTGGCATCGACATCGGTGCGCAAGAGTATAACGACCCAATCAATCCCGGGCCTGATCCCGTTCCTCAGCCGGGTGTTCCTGGATTCAAAGGACTGGTTGGATTTGGACCAGCCCCGACCATCCAATGCACCTTCACTTTCACGCCCACTCCGACACAAACGCCGACCGCGACTCCCACTTTTTCACCCTCCCACACGGTGGCGCCGACAGAAACTCCAACCCCCACAAACCCCGCACCCTCGGAACCGTTGGTCGGTATCGAACCGGAAGCGCCCTTCACCTTCGACGACCTCATTTGCAACGCCACCGGGAGCATCGATCCCGATGGCGGGAATGTGACCTACTCCTACAAGTGGTTCCGAAACGGTATCGACCTCACCATCGAGAACGAAACGGATTTCAGCGGTCCGACCGTACCTTCGGAAGAAACGACGCGCGACGAGGTCTGGCGATGTCAGGTGACTGTCGAGGACGATGAGGGTCAGAAAGAAACCGCCGCCGCACAGGTGACCATTCAAAACAGCCTGCCCACCCAACCGGAGATCCAGGTGCTCCCCGAGAATCCTCTCCCAGGAGAGGGACGCGCGGTCCTTCTCCTGACCTTCAGCACCGATGCCGACGATGACGCTGTGGTCTACCAATTCCAATGGTTCCGTCTGGATGCGGAAGGAGAATGGCAACTGCGTCCGGAAGTTTCAGGAACGCTCCAACCCTACTCACCAGGGGAAGCGGAGATATCCGGGCTCTACACTGCGGGTGAAACTTGGAAGGTAGAAGTGACCCCTATAGAAGCGAGGGCCTTGGTGAAACGGGCGGGATCGAAGGGGTTGATGGGTCTCCCCGCCGGACCGCCGGCGATCGAGCAATGGATTGTGCTTCCCGATTTCGGCAGTGACGGGATGATCGACAGCGCGGATATCCTGACCCTCCTTGAACTCTATCGATCGGAAGACGCGCCCTTCGCGCCAGAAACCTATCCCGATCTGATCCTCATCTCCACCCTGGGCTGGCAGGGGAAAGCCGAAGGTGTGAAATGACGCGACTCACACTTCCCCGACATTGAGTCACTTCGCGCTTCCCGGCAAGTGAGTTGCCGGGGTACAGAAGGTTGAGCCTTCCCTCCCCAAGTTGAGGTTTTCCGGTATATTGAAACCTCGCATGAATACTGGAAAGAAACCGCGCATCGCGTTTATCGATTTGACTTTTAACTGGCCCCCGGTGGGAGGGTGTTGGGTCGATCTCATGCAGATCTGCTCGCGGCTTCAAGACCGGGGTTTCGAGACCAAACTCTTTGTCCCCGTCTGGACCGATTACTATCCCCGTGGCCATATCGAAGGCGATCTTCCTTTTCCAGTCGAAAAAATCCACTTCAGCCGGTTCACCTTCAATGCTTACCACCTGCGGAAACGTTTCGGCCAAGCGGTCGGCGAATGGACCCCCGACTTTGTTTTTCTTGGCGATGGGTACCACCTCAAACCTCACTTGCTCGATCACTTTTCGAAAAAGGTTCCCACCTTCTCCCGGTTCTATGCTTACGATGTGAACTGCCTGAACCTGCACTACTGGCTTTATGATGAGGGCCGAGTCTGCGATGGCGGTTTTCTCACCGATCCCGCTCGATGTCACCGCTGCTGGCACCCGGGGAAATCTTTTTATAAACGCGCGGCAAAGATCGCATTGGGTTACCCGGATCAGCACCCGCAGCTCCATTTCTCTCAGGAGTACATGAGCTCGCTCGCGTTCACCGGTTGGTATCGCAAGCGATTGCCCAAATGGTTGGCCCAGGCAGAAGGCCTCATCGTTTACAACGAGTTTACCGCGGACTTTTTCCGACCGATCACCGACAAGATTCATGTCATCCCCTCGGGCATCGATACTGCGAGGTTTCAACCGGTCACCAAGAAGGAAGGAAAGCGTCCGGTTCTCTTCGTCCCCGGCCGTGTCAATGACGAGCTCAAAGGGTTTTCCACTGTCCATGAGGCCTGCCTGAAATTACGCGAGGAGGGTTTCGATTTCGAGGTGCGCATCACCGCCGCGTTCGACATGCATTTCGAGGACGATTGGATCGTTAATCTGGGTTGGGTCCCTCAAGAGGAGGTCCCCAAACTGTACGATGAAGTCGATATCGCCATTGTCCCCAGCCTGTGGGTCGAACCTTTTGGGATCACCACCCTTGAAGCGATGGCCTCCGGGGTGCCTGTGGTCGGTTCCAAGATCGGGGGGATCGCGGAGACTCTGTTGGATGGTGAGACTGGCCTTCATTTCGAGGCGGGAAACTCCGAACAACTCGCACAAGCCTTGAAGAAACTCCTTGTGTCCGCCGATCTCCGGGAGCGCATGGGAAAGGCGGGAAGGGAGCGTGCCATTGCACTCTACGATTGGGAGCGAGTGGTCGATAACCATTATAGGGACCTGTTTTCATCATGAAGATTCTCGGGATCAGCGAACTTGATAATGATGCGGGAGCCTGTGCCCTCATCTATGGCAAAGTTGCCGCGGCCGCGAATGAAGAACGATTCTCCAGGATCAAGCAGCACGCCGGGTTTCCTTTCAGGGCAATCGAGTGGATCTCGAAGACAACGGGTCTTTCGCCGAACGATTTCGATGGGATTGCAATTGCGAAACCCGAGGTGGACGAAGAGATTCGACTTGTCAGAAAGCCCGTCCAAGAATACCAATGGAACGGTGAAAGACGGTCCTCGTTCCTCGAGAAGAAACTGACCCAAGCGGCCTTCCGATACTACCGTTTTCCCAAACACAAACGCTCTGTGCTGCAACTCAACGCCCAACTCGAATCCTGGATCCGACAAACCGGTGTGGACCGATCGCGTATTTACCGTGTCGACCACCATCGCGCCCATGCCCTCTCCGCTCAAGTCGCGAGCGGATTCGATCCCTGCCTCGCGGTGACTTGCGATGGCCAGGGGGCGGGGGTCACCGGCACGGTCTGGCAGGGAGAAGGACGGCTCCTCGCTCCGATCCAAAAAACCTACCTCCCCCATTCGATGGGAAACTTCTACGCCGCCGCGACAAAAGCGCTCGGGTTTACCCCGAACCGTCACGAGGGAAAGGTGACCGGCCTCGCCGCTTACGCCAAATCGACCGAGGAAGATCTGGCTTTCCTTCGCCGCTTGGCCTGGGCGGAGGGAGGAGACTACTTCGCTCCTTGTGTCTATGGCGCCTACCCCGGAATCAGAGGTTTTTTGAATCAAGCTGGCAAGGAAAGATTCGCGGCGACCTTCCAAAAGGTGCTTGAGGAGACTCTGGCCGGATGGGTTCGATTTCATGTTGAGACCACACAATCAAAGAAAGTCGTTCTCTCCGGTGGCGTTTTCGCCAATGTGAAACTGAATCAACGAATTGCGGAGATCGACGGTGTCGAGGAAGTCTTTATCTTTCCCGGCATGGCCGATGGTGGCCTCGGTCATGGTGCGGCAATCGGTTGGGACCGTGACCATGGACTAAACGAGTCGATTCCCGGTATCGATCATATCTTCTGGGGGCCGGAGCCAACCTCCACAGAGTGCGCCCGAGCGATCGAGGATGCGGGGCTTGCGGCATCCCGGCCCGGCGATCTTTCCCAAGAGACAGCGAGTCTCTTGTCCCAGGGTAAAGTGATCGCGGTTTGTCGCGGCCCTCTCGAGTTCGGTCCTCGCGCCTTGGGACATCGCAGCATTCTTTACCAGACTACTGATCCGACTGTGAACGACTGGTTGAATGTGAAACTCCGCCGAACCGAGTTTATGCCCTTCGCGCCGGTCACTCGCATGGAGGACGCCGCGAGTTGTTATCCCAACCTCACCTCGAAATCGACCGCGAGGTTCATGACCCTCACCACCGACTGCTCCAAGGAGATGAGTGAGAAATGCCCGGCTGTGGTCCATGTCGATGGCACGGCGCGGCCTCAGTTGATCGAGCGGGAGACCGATCCTTTCTATTACGACGTCCTGTCGCAATACCAGGAAGAAACGGGATTTCCCTGCTTGATCAACACGAGCTTCAACCTCCATGAGGAACCGATTGTAGCCACTGCGGCTGATGCGGTGCGTGCGGCAAGAGAGGCTGGGTTAGATTACCTGGTGTTGGGGGACTATTTGGTGCGGGTGGGGGGATAAAATCTCTATCGTTTGGTTTGCCTCATGGGGGGGTGAGTCTGTTTCAACAGACGGCTCATTGTGTAGCCACGGAATTGATTCCGTGGCGAGCTTGGATCGATGCCGAAAATTGATCAGTCTGATTGAAGTACCCGGAAACCGACCCACTCCGCGACGGGTTAAAACCGCTTCGCTACACAAGGAGGCGTCCGTTGAAACGGACTCTGAACGACCAATTCATTCCTCCGGTTCGGAATTCACCTTTGTCTCTCGATCACCCTGAATCTTCCGGATTGATTCCTCTGTCTCACTCACCTCAACCTCGGACATCAACACACCAAACTCGATCTGAAACTGCCGCATCTCTCCGGGCTTCAGCTTGGGGACACGGCCCTTCTCGCGTTCGACTTGGCGGTTGTGCGGGAAACTCGTGCCGGGTTCAATGCCGGTGACATACCCGGCGTCGAGGGCGGGGAGGTTCTTCCACTGTGTCAGATAGGGGAGTTCCTCGACCGACCAGGCCATTGAGACGCCACGATCGTGCTTCGAGTTCTTCAATAGAACTTCGGACCGGTTGTTTTCATCGGCGAACAGTTCCATGCAATAAACCTGTTCGATGTAGCCGGGTGTTGGAGAGTCATAAGATGCTGCTTTGTCAATCGCTTGGGCAGCGTGATCGTTGAACGGCCTGATCTCCTTGATTGGAGCCACCAATTCAGCGCCTTCCTCCAAAAGTGGCGGACCGAAATTGGTGTGGTAGAGGATTTGAAATTCCTGATCGTCCGCGCCTTCGTTCACGATCTGATCGGTGAGGGTGAACACGCTGGACCCCGGAGCGGTGGCGATCTCGGTCCAAAGTTCGAGCTGGGGACCATAAAACATGCGTTCATCGACTCGGCCCCGAACCCGGATCATGTGGGGAGGCTCTTCATCGATCACTATCTCGACTTCGGAAGCGGGGATGTTTGCGATCTTTCCATGGAGGGTCAGGTCCATTGTCGCTTCATCGCCCACATTGTTAATAAACTTGTCCTCCCCAGGGTGGCCCACCCACTCGAGGCCGCAGCGGACCATCCATTCGTTGAATCCTTCGAGCCAACCCAGTCCGCCCCGCGAGTTCAGGTTGACATATGAGGGGTGAACGATCTCTTTGACCGGGGAGTTCCACCCAAGGCGAAGGTCGCCCTTGACCACTTCGTAGATGCCCATACCGCGGGTCGGAATCACGGTGAACCGGAGGGCGCCATTATCCACTTCGATGACCTCGACACCCTCTTGCTTGCCTCCGTGCAAGGTTTTTTTAGTGATCGAGACTGGAGAAGCGGTTTTGAACGGGAAGTCGCTTCCCTCAAGACTCCAACTCTCATGGCGGATGTTCTCCTCAACGCTGATCAATCTCTGACGGAAATCCTCCGCCTGGCAGACGAAAGTGGTCACGCAAAGTAGCAATGCAACGCTCACAGATGTCTTCATCGTTCTTACCTCCGCATTGGGGCTGAAATCAGTTCAACAGTTTCACATAAAGATTTCTGAAATCGAGGACATCACCATGACCCAGGAAGGCGATATGTCCACTCTCGCGTCTTGCTCCGGGATGTTCGTTTCCATCCATGGCTCCGTCTTTGGTCGCCTCATCGAGATTGACATCCACTATGGGGTAGCCATTCAGAATAACCTTGATGTTGGGTCCGTCCGCGATGACCTCTTGGGTGTTCCATTCCCCGATAGGTTTCTGGAAGCCGCGCATCGCAGGAGCGACCCCGTAGACAGAGCCATGGTATTGCCAGGGCTCTAAAGTCAAATACTTTTCAGCGGTGTTCTCGAGGATTTGGAGTTCCATACCCTTATACGAGGGGTGCCCCTCGCGCGGAACTCGCACTCCGAGTCCGTTGTTCGCTCCAGGGGTGAGTCGGAACTCAAAGCGGAGAATGAAATCGGAATACTCTTTTTCGGTGTAAATATTTCCACCCGGTTTGCACACGATTATTCCATCCTCTACCTGATACCCTTTTGTATCTCCGATCCAGCCTGATAGATCTTTCCCATTGAAAATGGGTACGAAACCGGGGGGAAGTTTTTCCCGTTTGTATGGCCAAAGATCGTTGAGGTAGAGGCGCTGTTGTATTGCGACCATGCCTTTCTCGTCGCGGATTTGTAGTCGAACAAGGGGGTCTTTCTCCGACCAATCGATGTCGATGATTCCAAAGTTATTGTCGAAATACATGCCCCCAAGGCGATGCTCGTTGAGTTCGCTCCTCCAGGGGTGCCCACGGTTCAGGCTGCTCGAAGTGACATCGTGGAGAGGGTAACCCACACCCGGGTCGATCCTATTGATTTCGGCGGTATGCCTGTCTCCGGAGATAAACACCACACCATTGGCCTCTGTCTCCCGGATCAGGT
>JAJDBZ010000266.1 GCA_029261095.1 Candidatus Omnitrophota bacterium
ATCGTCCGGCGGAGTGCGACATGGGTCGGGCCGGACGGCATCGAAGAGACGCTGACTTCCGAATACGTCGAACTGAGTACGGGAATGCACTACCGTGATGCGAACGGCGAATGGGCTGAATCTAGTGAGGAGATTGACATATTCGCCGACGGCGCGATCGCTGTTAACGGGTAACCGTTCACAGGAAAAGCATAGTTTCGGATGAGGATTGTATGCCTTTGTGAGGCGAATGTTGCCGTTTTTCTGGAGGGTGTTTCCAGTTCACTGGTTGCCGGCGGAATCGGGCAGCAGTGAAGACGGCGGCTGGTTTTTGAAATGGGCCGTGACTGCTTGCAGGATCCACTCGAAGGCCGATCGGTTCTGGATCATACAACTGGCCAGGACGGTCCAGAGGCGCTCGGAAATCGCGCGCCCGCGCAGGCTGCGCGTTCCCTGAGTGACCAACCGATCGATGACAATGAAGCGCATGGCCTGCTCGGCACTGTTGTTGGTCGGCTCCACCCCGGGCGAAGTAATGAATCGGAAATAGCCCTCGCCGTGGTTGATGAACCGCTGAACCATGTTCTCGATCAGCCGGTGAATCTGCCGGCCGCCGAATCGGTTGGGCGAAGCACGGGGGGCCAAGGCGGCTTCCCAGATCTGATCTTCGGCTTCAGCCATTTCGCCTTGGAATTGACGGTCGAACATCTGCTCTCGGCGGTGGAGGATCCCGAAGAGTTCCTTCAAGGCTTCGAGTAGGCCCTGTCCGTATTTTTGGACATGCCGATCGGGATACTCACAGAGATATTTGACCTCGCGGATCAGATGGGCCATGCAGAACTGAAGCAACCCTCCGCACTGACGGGCGTATTTGCGATAGGCGCTATAGCAGTCACAGCCCAGGATTCCTTGAAATTGGTCCCCCAGCAGATCGATGAGTATATCGGCACTGCGGTTTGTGATTTTGAAGAGAGCGAAGGCAGGAGCGCGAAAGCACCAGGTCCAGAAGCGTTTTCGGTTTTCCTTATGCCCGGTTTCGTCAATAAATGTTGAGCTCAACATTTATTGACTAATGTTGAGTGATCAAAAATGTTGAGTTGAACGGCTCCCGTTCACGCCCGCTGGCTCCGCGGCCGGTTTCAACTCAACATTATTGACGATCCCCTGGAAGGCGGATTGCCTTCCGGGGATGAAAGAAAAACCACTTCTCCCTCAAATCCGCCCACGTTGCTTTGAACGTTGGCGTGCCATTCCGATTTTCGGCCCGCTTCTGGATGATTTTTTGCCGTGGCTGCGCAGTCAGAGCTACGCCAAGGGAACAATCGGCAATCTTCTGGATAGGATTCCAATGTTGGTCGGTTGGCTGCGACGCCATCGCATCACGAGCCTTGATCAACTTACGCAGCGAGATCTCCGGATCGCCAACGATCACTACCGCCGCAGGAGAGACCGGACTCGCTGGGTCGTCGACGCTATGGCACGTTTTCTGGCAGATCGCGAACTCGTTCCCGAAGGTGACGTTCCGGTCTTGGGTCCGGTGGAAGCCGAAGTCGCTGGATTCGAGACTTACCTGCGAGAGACACGCGGCCTGGCCGCGGCCACCATCATCCGGCATGCAAGCCACCTTCGCGCTTTTTTGAAGTTCCTCCGCATTGACCAGAACTCGGATCGGCTGGAGCGACTCCAAATCGGCCGGATCGAAGACTTCTTGAAGCGGGCTGCCCAAACCAACAATCGCTTCAGTCTGCAGCAGATCGTCGCAACCCTTCGGGCTTTCTTGCGACGGCAGCACTCGCGAGGATTACTGCCGCGACCGTTGCATCAACAAATCGACACGCCGCGGGTGTATCGCGGGGAGCGCTTGCCCAGAGCGCTTCCTTGGAACCAGGTGCTGGCGCTCATTGGATCCATCGATCGCTCGGAACCGTTCGGGCGGCGTGACTTCACCATTCTTTACCTGGCGGCGGCCTATGGGCTGCGCAGCTCGGAGCTGGTCTGCTTGACCCTTGATGACATTGACTGGCGCGGCCGCATCCTTCGAGTGAGACAGACGAAGACCCGGCAAACTCTCCAGCTGCCCCTAACGGACGAGGCGGGAACAGTTCTGATCGATTACTTGCGCAAGGCACGTCCTCAGAGCGCTCGACGGGAGCTCTTCTTCCGGATGAGGGCGCCGTGCGTTCCCTTACAACCGGTTTCCGTTCATGACGTGCTGGAACATCGGATCCGTTGCAGTGGGTTGAACCTTTCCCCATTCGGAATGCATGTGCTTCGTCATTCGTTTGCAATCCGGCTGATGCGGCAGGGAGTTGCCATCAAAAGCATCGGCGACGCGCTGGGACATCGCGATATCGAAAGCACCTCTGTCTACCTGCGCTTGAATCTCGATGATCTGCGCAGTGTGCCGCTTCCGCTGCCGCCGATTCCTCCTGAGGATACAGTGGATCTGGTCCCGCGAAGCGACGTTCCCCGAATCAGGCCGGCCCGCCCTTGCCATAACCTTCCGGCCCGATTTCAGAGTTGTTTCGCATCTTCATTGCGGCGTTTCCTCGACCTCAAGCGAGCCTTGGGCCGCGGTTTCACCGCGGAGGGGGCGATCTTAGCCCATTGGGATCACTTCATTCAGCGCGAATATCCTCGCGCCCGCAAGGTACGGGCCGAGATGTTCACTGAGTGGGCCAAGACGCTGACCCGCCTGACGTCCACCGGCAGCCGTAATTGGCAGCGGATCCTGCGGAACTTCCTCTTATTCCACGCGCGAGACCATGCGGGCACGTTCATCCCGGATCGACTGACTTTCCCAAAGCCCGCTCCCAGCGTCTCGCCGCGGTTGATTTCCGAAGCGGAGATGGGACGTATCCTGGCCGCCGCGGCTCAGCTTCCGGCGTCGGCTGATAATCCACTTCGTGCCGAAACGTTTCGGATCGGCTTGATAGTTCTGTTCTGTTGCGGCCTCCGCCGCGGCGAACTGCTTCGATTGACGCTGGGAGATATTCAACAGGATCAGACCGTCCTCCATATTCGGCCTTCGAAGTTCCGCAAGTCTCGATTGCTGCCGCTTTCTCGGTCGGTCACGCTCGAACTGCGGCGCTATCTGCGAACCCGCGCGCAAAGCAGGACACCCATGGCCTCCGAGACATTCCTGATGTGGAGCCGCCGGGGGGCGTCCGAAGTCTACTCGGCCGGCACCCTCGGCGCGATCTGGGGCCGATTGTGCGTCACTGTCGGCGTGCTCAACGCCCAGGGCCATCCGCCCCGACTGCACGACACCCGCCACAGTTGCGCCGTGTTGGTCCTCGAACGTTGCTACGCTCAAGGACAGGACGTGCAGGCCCATTTAGCCCGCTTGGCCACCTATTTGGGGCACGTCAGCGCCGTAAGCACTCATCATTATCTAAAGCTCACTCCGGAGCTTCGACGGGCAGCCGGCCACCGGTTTCACCAGCAGTTTGCCCCTCTGTTGACCGCCGGAGGTGCTCGATGAAGCCCTCCAAACCTTCGCTGCTTGCCCGTGCCCTGAAGAGCTTCTTCATGGATTATCTGCCGCGCCAGCGAGCATTGAGCCCGCGCACTCTCCAGAGTTACCGGGACAGTCTCAAACTGATGTTGCTGTTTGTGGCCGGCAAACAGGGCGACCCCGGCCAACTCAACGTGGAAGAGATCAGTGTCGAAAAGATCACCGCATTCCTGCAGAGTCTTGAAACCAATCGCGGGAACCGAGTCAGCACACGCAATGTCCGTCTGAGCGCGATTCACAGTTTCTTTCGTTATTTAGGAGCTCAGTTCCCCGAACACCTGGACCAGGCCCAACGCGTTTTGGGTATTCCTTTCAAGCGCACCGAGACCCGTGAAATCGAGCATTTTGATTTTGACGAGATCCAGGCCGTGCTCAAAACCGCGGAGATCGGCGGATCCGATGGGTGCCGCGATCTGGCGTTGCTGAGTTTGATGTTCAATACGGGGGCACGAGTCAGCGAAATCGTTGATCTGAATACGGGCGATCTGCGACTGAGCGCACCGTGCAGCGTCTTGCTCCGGGGAAAAGGCCGGAAGGAAAGAACGTGTCCGGTCTGGAGGGAAACAGCGGCCCTTCTGCAAAGGCTCATCGAGCAAAGCGATCCACTGCCGAGCCCATCGGCTCCTCTGTTTCTCAATGCTCGCGGCCATCGGTTGACCCGGTTCGGTGTTCGCCTCATTCTAACGAAATACGTGAAGAAAGCAGCATTGAGCCGCCGTTCCTTGAGGAACAAACGCCTGCACCCGCACTCGGTTCGCCACAGCACCGCGGTCCATCTGCTACGCTCCGGAGTCGATCTGAGCACGATCGCCAACTGGTTAGGGCACGTCAGCGTGAACACGACCAACAAATATCTGTCTGTCGATCTGGAAGCCAAACGCGACGCCCTGGATAAAGCAAAGCCGCTGCTTAAAGGACAACGCCGCTCGGCGCACTGGCGCCAGGACCGAAAACTCATAGCTTGGCTGACGGCGCTGTAATGAAGAATGCCGTCATGCGCATGAACGGTAAACGGAGCCGTCTTGATTCCCGTTTATGCGCATAGACGTCTATTGCCGGTCTCCAGTGAGCCCTTTCAAAAGACTCCGCCGGGACGACAATCCGCCTTCCAGGGGATCGTCAATAATGTTGAGTTGAAACCGGCCGCGGAGCCAGCGGGCGTGAACGGGAGCCGTTCAACTCAACATTTTTGATCACTCAACATTAGTCAATGTTGAGCCTGGGCTGAGCGGGCAAGGCCTTGAGGAGTTCTTCGTAGGGCGCCTCGAAGGCACGGCCTGCCTTCTGGAGAAGCTTGGCCAGGTAACCTCGGGAGACTTTCAGTCCGAGGACATCCTGCAGGAGATCCTGAATGCCTGAATAGGAACTGTGGAGTTTGCCTTTGAGGAAAACCACAAAGCTGCTCAGGCGCGGGCCGAAGAGGCCCCCTGCGATCACCTCCCGAGGCAGGGGCGCTGACTGATACTGCCCGCAATCCTCGCACCAGATCCTGTAGGCAAGGTGCTCGGTAACGACAAAGGGCTTGTCGACCAGTTCCACCTGTTGAAGGGTTGTTTCGATTTGATCAGTGGAAACAATTTTATGGGAGCCCTCGACGGGGCAACGATCAAGCCGGTGAGCCACCCGGTCGTCGATCTGGTCGGGAGCAAAGTCGGGACGTTCATGTTTGGGGTGGCCTTTCTGAGCCCCGATGCGCCGAGCTTTTCCTTTGGAATCTTTTCCTTTGGACCGGGAGGGCGGCTTGACGATGTCGCTGGAAGGAGGCTTGGAGGAGTTGCGGGAGTTCTTTTGAGCCGCGGCCAGAGACTCGCTCAGTTGAGTGTTTCGGGCTTCCAACTCCAAGACCCGCTCCTCCAACCAGCCGTTGCGTTGGAGAAGCTGTTTGTTCTGAGCTTCCAGTTCGCGATATCGCTGTTGCTGCCGGGGGATCTTTTTCATCGATCCGTGGATGCCCGAAGAATGTCCCGGAAGTCCTTCCGCAACGGATAGAGCCAGAGGGTCTTGACCGGCAGAGCCTGCTGCTTGAAGCGGTCATTGCGCCCGCGCCCGCGGCTCTGCCCCACGCAGATCCAATTGGCCGCGGCGTAACAGGAGCCTTTAAAGCGAGCGGCCTCGACAAAGGTTTCAACCAGTGCCAGATCATGATTGTAGATGCGTTGCCAATCGCTTCGGAGTCGGCGCACGCACCGACTCAACAGGAAGGAAGCCAGATTCGGCACTTTGACCCAGGGAAGTATCAGAAATCGGTCGTTATTGACCACCCACGGCAATCGTTCCTGCCGCAACGCCGGCGACCACCCGATGAATTGATCGCGGGCGGCGACTTTGTACGCCGCGGGGCCGAAACTCAAACAAGCAATCGGCTGGTTCTGATAGTGCGCCAGATATTTGAGTTGTGCTCCGGTGGGCTGTTGATAGCCCAGGTAATGGCAGTTGCCGATGAAGTCCTTGAACAACTGAAATTGTTCAGGACTCCGGATCAGGGTGACTTCAATCTGTTCGCGCAACTCACTCAGCGATTGGGTCAAGGCAACCCGATCCAGCAGATCCGCGGTTCGAACACGATTGCGATAACCCGGCCGCCGTGCCGGTCGGAGCATGGGCGGCAGCTCGATCAGGCCCTTGGCCTGGAGCCTTCGCAATAATTCTCTGCAGGCGATCTCACGGAATCGCCCATTGGCCTGACGCCAATCCCAAATCTCACAGAGCCGCTTGGAAATATAGGTTCGACCTCGAACACCCTCCTGCTCAATCAAACCGCGAATCAGCGTCAAATCCTGCGCTGAAATGGCTCGTCGCCGAATGATCAGTTGTCCGTCCACCGCCCGGAACCCTACTAAGACTCCAAACGAGACGCCAGCCTTATTTCAATAGCTTTTCCCCTTTCTCCGATCTCTTCAGAAAGCTACGCTGTGAACGGTTACTTAAATACATGGCATAAAATTCTAGGAGATGACGGAGACAAGTTTTCGTGGACTGGAAAGTCCGACAGATTCAAAAACACGGAGCTACCTGTGTATTTAGGTGATGGCATCGAACAA
>JAJDBZ010000267.1 GCA_029261095.1 Candidatus Omnitrophota bacterium
TTCCGCGAGACAACCGAAAGTTCTCAACGCTCCATCAGTGACCCTTTTTGGAAGATCGGAACGATTCAAAATCTCTTCGATGTCATGGAGATGGCGGTGCACATGTTCATGGGGAAACTCCACGAGCGCTTGTTTGGAGGCGATCCCTCTGCGGTTGACCTCTTTGATGGTGATTGAGGCTCCGTCGAGGTGAAGTCTTTTTGGGAGTCGTTCGAGAATCTCGGCCTGAAGCCCGAGATCCACCAGGGCTCCCAGAAACAGGTCGCCAGAGAGTCCCGCGAAGGCATCGATGTAAAAGAGTTTCATCGGTCTCAGGCCCTGACCTGTCCCTCACCGGAGACCAGGTATTTGGTGGTGACCAGATCGTTCAATCCCATCGGGCCGCGTGCATGAAGTTTGTCGGTCGAAATGCCGATCTCCGCCCCGAGGCCATATTGCTGCCCATCCGAGAATCGGGTCGAGGCGTTCACCATCACCGATGCGGAATTGACCTCTCGCTGGAACTTACGCGCGGTCTGCCAGTTCTCAGTGACAATCGCATCAGTGTGATGGGAACCATATTCCTCGATGTGATCGATCGCGGCATCCATATCGGGAACGATTTTAACACTGAGAATGAGGTCGAGGTATTCCTCGCGCCAGTCCTCCTCGGTCGCCGGTTTCGCCACCAGTCCGTTGTTGGAAAAGAGGGCGACGGTTTCCTCGCAACCCCGGATTTCCACACCGGCCTCTTTGAGACGGCTCAAGTTTTTTGCGAGGAAAACTTTTGCAATACCCTCGTGGACCAGCAGCGTTTCCATTGCGTTGCAGACTCCGGGTCTCTGAGCCTTCGAATTGAATGAAATATCATCGGCCATCTCCAGGTCGGCATCTTTGTCCACATAAACATGGCAGATCCCATCGTAGTGTTTGATGACCGGAATCCGCGATTCGGCGACAACGCGTTCGATGAGTCCTTTTCCCCCGCGTGGAATGACCACATCGATGAAATCGTCCAGCTGAAGCATCGCACCCACAGCGGCGCGGTCGGTGGTTTCGAGGGTTTGCACGACATTGGGATCGACCCCGTTGTCTTCGCAGGCCTCTCGAAAAATTTTCGCTAAGGCGCGGTTGGAGTGAAACGCTTCCGAACCACCTCGAAGGATCGTGGCATTCCCCGCTTTGAAACAGAGCGCGGCGGCATCGATGGTCACATTGGGGCGGGACTCGTAGATGATGGCAATGACCCCGATGGGGACTTGGACCTTGCTGATCTCGAGACCATTGGGCCGCTTCCAGGAGTGATGCGCCTCTCCCACCGGATCGGGAAGGGCGGCGACCTCGCGGAGGCCGGAGGTCATTGAGCCGATTGTTTTATCCGAGAGGGTGAGCCGATCGAGGAGGGCTCCGGAGAGTCCTTTCTCTTTGCCGGTCTCCAGGTCTTTGGCGTTCTCCTCGCGGAGTGATTCCACCTGCGATTCGATCTTCTCGGCGCAATCGATCAGGACCTTGTTTTTCAAGTCCGTGGATAGGCCGCCCGAGACCCGCGAAGCCTTGCGAGCTCCTTTGGCTAACTGAATGACGGATTCTTCGATGCTGGTATTCACTCTGGTCAATCCTTTTCTAGGAGATTCTCAAATTGGGGATACGATTGTAGGTCGGATTCAGCCTGATTACGAGAATCCCCTTCATTCCTCATTCTGGACCCGAGCGGACCCCGCGCCAAGGATGAGGCGGGAGTATTTTTCCTGGAGGAGAACCACCGCCCTGCAATCCTTTCTCTTCCATTCGGGATTCCAGTCAAGGCCGAATTCGATCTTGTAAGGCAAAACCGGCTGGTTCTGGATCACCTCCGCCTGTTTGACAAACCTGACGACCCCATCGTGTTGAAGAGACCGTCCCGAATTCTCACCACGTTTCACCGCACTGCTCAGATTGTCTTCCGTAATCAGGACCACAATCTGAACCGGATCTTCATCCCTGACTGAGATTTCACCGGAAATCTCGATGGCAACGTTCAGCCTTTCAGATTGCGCAGAAGTGAACGAAGGAGACACCTTCACTTCCACTTTCGATTTCTCCGAAAGGATGCGAGCCGCATGAAGAATCCGTGGTCGATCCGACCCGTTGATCCCACCTAAACCATTTAGCACCGCCTCGGGAGTGAACACACTCGTCCGGTTCCCCGCCCGAGCGTAGCCACGCTGACGCTGAGTGTATTCCGCTTTTGAAAACCGATCGGTCCATCCAAGGTTGTTCCAATAGTCGACATGCCAACCCAGCGGAATGATCTCGATCCCATCGATGCGTGTCTCATCCACGATCTCTGAAAGCACTCTGTCGGCGGGAGGACAACTTGAGCACCCTTCGGATGTGAACAGTTCAAGAACGACGGGGGCGGCGGTTGCCATCGGAACGGTCGAGATCATCAACACGATGAATGTCGACAAACTGAAAGGTCCTGGTTGGTGGAGCAGGAGAGATCTTCTCAATAATAAATTCATGTCGGTCTACTGTTTTTGTTCGGCGATGCACCACAATCTTTCATCGGTCCGGATAAAGATCTCGCCATTGGAGATGACGGTGGAGGCGTTGGTGTGTTCCCCGAGCGGGTTGACCGAAACCAGCTCGAACTCTGGTTTCGCTTTCACCACAGAGGTCGTTCCCGATTTATTCATCAGATAGAGGTTCCCATCGGCAAGGACCAGAGAAGACCAGGTTTCTCCCGACGGTCCTCCCTTTTCGAGCCGTTCTTTCCAGATCGACTCGCCGTTGTCGAGTTTTATACACTCGAGAAATCCCTGCATATCAGGAATATAGAGATGACCATCGAGGATGATTCCCGAACCTAGTCGGAGGGGGCTTCGATCCACTGTCCAGAGCCGAGTTTCGGTCAAGTCTCCATCTCCTTTTGGAGCAACTGCGAAACTGGGGCCGTGATAACCGCCTAAGGCGACGAGGGTCCCCTCCCCCCAAATCGGGTTGGCATAGGAGAGATCCCCCAGGCCGTTGCATCGCCAATACTCCTCACCGGTCATCGGGTTGTAGGCAATCGTTCGGTGGGACCAGTTGATCAGCAGTTCGTCGCGGTCGTTGTTCCGGATTACTTTCGGTGTGTTCCAGGATCCGTGGAGTTTTTCGGATTTATCGTTCCCCTCGAATTCTTGATCGTGTTGAGGCAGGACCCGCCAGATTTCTTTCCCGGTCTCTTTGTTGAGGGCCACCAGGAATTCGCGGTTGCCCGGTCCAAAATTGATGATGACCAGATCCTTGTAGAGAATCGGAGAGGATCCATATCCCCACATGTGATCGAGATCGCCGAGGTCGGTGTGCCATAGTTCTTTACCCTCGAAGTCATAAGCGGAAACACCCGCCGGTCCATACCAGGCAATCACACGTTCGCCATCGGTGACCGCCGATGCGGAGCAATAGGGGTTGGCCTTGTGTGTCGGTTCCTTCTTGGTGTAAGTCACACCCGATTGCCAGAGCAGGGAGCCATCCTCACGGTTCAAGCACATCAGGGTCCGGCGGTCCTCCGCCTCGATGGCCTGGGTCACAAAGATCTTGTCTTCCCAGACGCTGGGTGTGGAATTCCCCCGCTCGGGGAGATCGATCCGCCATTTCACATTGGTTTCACGGTCCCATATCGTTGGAACATTTGATTCACCCGAAATTCCATTCGAGTTGGGCCCGCGCCAGTTGGGCCAGTTTTCGGAGAATGCTTCGAGGGTGAACAGGGACAGCGATAAGAGAACCGCGAATCGTATAGAAAGCACTTTGAAACCTCCAAACCGGGGTTGGCATCGCATCTTAGCTACAAGGTACTCAAACGTTCACATTAGGTCTTGGTTATGGAAAATCTTTCACCACTGAGTTTCGAATAGAACTTGGTACATGGCTCCGATGTGTCTCATGACTCCTTCAAGGCTATATCCGGAAAAGAGCCAGCAAACGGGCGATCCCATCAGGAAGATCCAGGCGCTCATGAGCGGTCCGCCCACAATGATGAGCATCAGTAACATCATCATCCCGTATTGACGGAGGGATTCGTAGGCCTGGGCTTGTTGGTAGGGTAGAAATCCGACCAACACCTTCTCGCCATCCAGCGGAAAAATCGGGATCAGGTTGAAGAAGCACAGACAAAGATTCACCACAATGCAGTAGCTGAACAGAAAGTGGAGATAGGCGACACAACGGAAGACCATGACGTTTTGGATAGGGTCCTCGTTGAAGACAAAATAGGAAGTGATTCGGAACAGGATGCCAAAAATAAAGGCGAGCAGGATGTTCGAAGCCGGGCCGGCGATGGCGATTTTCATCGCGTCCCAGCGAGGGTTTCTCAGGTTTCTTTCCACATACGGAACCGGTCTCCCCCAACCGAAGAAACCAATTAGGATGCCGATGCTTCCGATCGGGTCGAGGTGCGACAACGGGTTCAAGGTGATGCGTCCCATGCGAGCGGCGGTATCGTCGCCGCATTTCAATGCCATCCAGGCATGGGCGGCCTCATGAAAGCAGAGTGCAAAAACAATGGCCGGAATACGGCCAGTGGCTTCCAGGATAAAAGATATTGGGTCTCCAAAGATCAATAGATCATTCCCACTCAATCGTTCCGGGGGGTTTTGAGGTGATGTCGTAAACCACTCGGTTGATCCCTTTCGTTTCGTTGACGATCCGGTTGGAGATGCGTCTCAGGAGCTCGGCCGGCAGATCGACCCAGTCGGCGGTCATGCCATCCTGGCTCTCCACCACGCGCAGCGCCGCGGCGTTTTCGTACGTGCGCTCATCCCCCATGACTCCCACCGATTGAACCGGGAGGAGGACCGCGAAAGATTGCCAGACTTTCCCATACCATCCGGAGGATTTGAATTCGTCCACCACAATCTTATCGGCTTTCCGCAGAAGATCGCAACGTTCGTGGGTGACTTCACCCAGGATCCGTACAGCGAGACCCGGCCCGGGGAAGGGTTGACGGAAAACCAAATCCTCATCGAGACCGAGCACTAATCCGAGTTTGCGGACCTCATCCTTGAAAAGTTCCCGCAGGGGCTCAATGAGATCGAGGTTCATCTTTTCGGGGAGCCCGCCCACATTGTGGTGGGATTTGATCACCGCCGAGGGGCCGCCGGTGGAAACCGATTCGATGACATCGGGATACAGGGTCCCCTGCACGAGAAAATCGACCTCTCCGATCTTGGAGGCTTCCTCATCGAAGACATCGATAAAGGTGTTGCCGATGATCTTTCGTTTCTTTTCGGGGTCGGTCACTCCCGCCAGTTTATCGATGAACCGGTCAGCGGCATCGACGAAGATGAGGTGGATCCCGAGTTTGTCCCGCAGAATCGTTTGAACCTTTTCCCCTTCGCCGTGGCGGAGCACGCCGTTATCGACGAAGATGCAGGTGAGTTGATCGCCGATCGCTTTGGCCATCAAGGCTGCTGCCACCGAAGAATCGACTCCGCCGCTCACCGCGCAGAGAACTTTCTTGTCGCCCACTTTGTCGCGGATAGTGGCAACCGCATCATCGACGAAGTTACCCATGGACCAATCGGCGTTGCAGCCGCAGATTTTTTTCACGAAGTTCCCAAGGATGGTTGAGCCAACGGGGGTGTGTACCACCTCGTGGAGGAACTGGACCCCATAACGACCGTCAT
>JAJDBZ010000268.1 GCA_029261095.1 Candidatus Omnitrophota bacterium
AACCATGCCCCATGAGTTTTCTCACCAAGCCTCTGGGATGCAGTCCACTGAGATACCGAGATCACCCAGTCAGACTGGATCCTCTTTCCGTGTCCCCACCCCCTCCGAACTGAGACTGCAATATCCCGAACCAAGAATACCGGTGGAACCGCTCAAGAAGGACCCCACCCAACTGCGGCTCAAGACATGGAAAGATCGTGTGGATTTGGATTGGGAGGGAACGCTTCCGGATGGAACCAAGATTCGTTTAGATCGACAAGATGAGAGCCAACTTTCAACTCCTCCCGGGTCGGCGCTCCCACCTGCCCGACCGCAAGACCGTGGGTTCGAGATTGGGAAGAAGATCGATGGCCAATATCGTATCGAGAAGATCCTCACCGGAGGGATGGGAATCGTCTACATCGTGATGGATGAGTTCTCAGAGACTCGATGTGCGGTCAAGACCCTGAGGGATGATTTCCGAAACAGTCACGAAGCCAGCCAGCGGTTCACCTCGGAAGCAAAAACCTGGATTCGACTTGGAAGCCAGGGGCCACATCCGAATATGGTCCAGGCGCTCTATTATCGCGAAATCGATGGTCGCCCTCTACTCTTCCTGGAGTATGTCGATGGTACGAACCTGGAAGAAATTTTTCTGAGGGAGGGCCCAAGGCCTTCATATGGGAAGCTGCTGGAATGGGGGATTCAAATCTGTGAGGGAATGCATTTCGCCTCCACAAAAGAGTTAGCTGATGGGACTGCTGGATTGGTTCACCGTGACCTCAAACCGGCCAACATCATGATTAACTCCGAGGGCAATGTCAAAATTACCGATTTTGGCCTTGCGAAAGTAGCGGATGCCTCCACCAATCTGACCAAGGACCGTGTCGGGATGGGGACTTTGAAATATATGGCCCCCGAACAAGTCAAGGATGCGAAGCGGGTCGATCCCCGCGCCGACATCTACTCGATGGGTGCGATTCTTTATGAGGGGATCGCTGGTCACCCACCGTTTATCGAGGAGGATTCGATCAACCTCTATATGGCGGTACTCAGCAAAGAGCCCAAGCCACTCAGGCGGATTCGTGAAGACATCCCCTTAGAATTCGAACACATTATCATGAGGTGCCTTAACAAAGATCGAGAACAGAGGTATTCATCCTTCGAAGAAGTCGGTTGGGCTATGAAACGGTTCCTGAACCGAATCATCGACAGCGGAGGAGACCGTTCTTACCTCCGGGTAGTGAGTTAAACTGAGAATCACTGGGTATAATCCATCTTCATTAGTTCACCTTTCCCCAATTTTGTTATACTTTTCGTATTGCAATCCAACTAAAGGGCGATTCTTGATGAAAAAACTAAGACTCCGATACTTAGGCGATCCGGTTTTACGGAAGAAAGCTAGGAGACTCAATAAAGTGACTCCAGGAGTCCGCGATACAATTGCAGCTATGTGGGATTTGATGGAAAAAGCGAACGGAGTCGGTCTAGCGGCCCCACAGGCGGGACTCTCACAGAGGATCATTGTTGTGGATACACGAGAACCAGGCGAACGGTACGCATTGGTAAACCCAGAGATCACATGGAAGAGTGAAGAAACCTCTCCCCTCTCAGAAGGATGTCTGTCCATCCCCGGTGTGGAAGGAGAGGTGATTCGCCCTTCACAGATCCGAATAAGGGGAATTGACCCCGAAGGGAGAGAAGTTGAGATTGAAGCGAACCAGCTTCTTGCAAAAGTATTCCAGCATGAGGTCGACCACGTGAATGGAATTCTCTTTATCGACCATCTCAGCGAGAAGGATATGAAGAGGGTTGAACCCGACCTCGAACGATTCGAGGCTCCGGCTCTTTCAAAATGAAATTCCTATGCAACAATCGACGGCAGTGGATCGTCGCATTGGCAGTCGCTTCTTTCGCATTGACAATTCCGTCCTCCATTTCGGTTTCGGCGGGCGGAACCCCAGACGATTGTGGAGACTCTCCATTCTCAAACCCTTGCGTAATCAATGAATCTCAGATCAATACACGGACATTCATTGGCGGGAACATCGAAGAACCGGGTGACCTTGATGTATTCCAATTCGAAGTGAAACTAGAGCATCTCGGACAGCTCTTCCTAATTGAAACAATCATCCCCGATGGCGATCCTTTTTCAGACACCTACCTCCGTCTCATCGATCTCAATGGGATAACCGAAATTGTCAGCGACAATGATAGCGGTGCTGGCAGCGGATCTAAAATTCTATGGTCTCCAACAGTCCAGGGCAATTACTATGCCGAGGTGACTCAATTCTTCCCGGATGAAATCGGTCTTTATCAAATTTCAGTTTTCCGCGTCGGACCCACTCCGGGGGATGACCATGGAAACACCTATCTGACCGCGACCGAGATTCAGGTCGGCTCCCCTCCTGCATCTGGATCGACCGAGCTCTCCGCGGATGTGGACTACTTCAAGTTTCTTGTCGAAGCGAATCAACTCTACGACATCGAAACAGGCGATCTGGAACCGGGTTCCGACACTGTAATGACTCTCTTTTCCGAGGATGGAATGACGCGTCTCGAAACCGACGACCAGGGCGGGCGAGAGTTCAATGCCTCGCGAATCGTTTGGGTATCCCCCGATGATCTTCTTCCAGGGAGCCACTTCTTTTACGTGGAGGTCCAACAATTTCTTACCGGGACGAGCGGGGTGGGATACTCGCTATCGGTGAGTTCATCGGGATCGCCACAGCCCCTACCCTTGGCTGGGGCAAAGGCCCAGGGCCAGATCGGTGAGCCGGGTGGAATCGATTCGTACATCTTTTCGGCTTCGCAGATGGCCACTCTGACTGCCCATTTGAAAGGGACGACAGGGGAATTGAACCTGTTCGAATTGAGACTTCTCGATCATGACGGAGTTTCAGTCTTGAAGAGCCAGAAGAATCTCGAGTTTGAAGATCTCCAGTTTACGGTGGATGAGGCAGACGATTATTTCCTGTTAGTCACCGAAGAATTCGAGGGGGGGGATTACACTCTGTCCGCAACCATCGAGACTATCGCCGGAAATCCCGATCTAAATATGGATGGGAAGATTAACCACAAGGACCTACTCTTGCTTATTGAATCCTATCAATCTGAAGGTCCCTAGTCCGCCGTGTCTGGCCAGAGCACACGGAAAGTTGATCCGTCGGAAACTGAAGATTCCACCTCGATTCGTGCGCCATGGGCATCGGCAATTTCCTTGCAGATGGAGAGGCCCAGACCAAGCCCACCCGCATGGTCCATCTGCCCATGGTCGGCTTTGTGGAATCTTTCAAACAGATGAGGGAGTTCACTCTCCTCGATGCCAATTCCGGTATCTTTCACACTCATAATGACGGAATCGTTCGTGTAATCCAGTCGAACCATCACATTCCCACCTGGCTCGGTGAATTTGATTCCGTTTGAGATCAAGTTATCGAGTAATCGTTCAACGAGAGGTCGAGAAGCCATCACATAAAAGTCTTCTTCTTTTCCATCGGTGGACATCCCCAATTCGACATTCTGATCTTTTGCTCGAATCGAATGTGCCCGGATGCAATTCCAAACCAGTTCCATCAATCCAACCGGTTTCATGTCGAGGGCTTTCTCAATATCCCCACCTTGGATCGCTTGGGCCACGTTGTGAATCAGTAATCCCATCCTTGTCGCATTGTTTAAGATGATCTGCAAAAACTCTTCCTGATCCTTGGTCAGTTCACCGGGGGTTTTCGATGCAAGCAACTGTGCATAACCCTGGAGGCTAGTAAGAGGTGTGCGAAAATCATGGGAGACATTGGCGATCAGTCTCTCCTTAAGACGATTGGACTCTTCGAGTTCTTCGGCGATCCGCCGATACTTGTCTTCGGATCGGCTCAGCGCATGAGTCCTTTCGTCAACAATCTCTTCAAGCTCCGATTGGTGGTGGTAAGTCTCTTTTAAACTTCGGCCAAGACGCTTGGACCTTTGGATAAGCAGGAAAAATACGAGGATCAAGG
>JAJDBZ010000269.1 GCA_029261095.1 Candidatus Omnitrophota bacterium
GAAGGATGTGTATGTAGAGAAACCGGCCTCCTGGTGCATCGGTGAAGGCAGGCGGATGGTCGAGGCGGCGCGGAAGTACAATCGAATCGTTCAGGTGGGGACTCAGGCGCGGTCGTTTTCGCATGTGAGGAAAGCGATCCATGAGATGCAACGAGGATTGATCGGCGATCTCTACCTGGCGCGTGGTCTTTGTTACAAACAACGGGAGTCGATCGGATTCAAGGAGGCAAAGAATCCTCCGGACTACTTGGATTTCGACCTGTGGCTGGGGCCGGCGGAGAAGCGGCCGTATCATGAGAATCTCGTTCACTATAACTGGCATTGGTTCTGGGATTTTGGAAATGGCGATATCGGGAACCAAGGAATTCACGAACTCGATCTAGCTCGGTGGGCGTTTCAAAAGGAAGGGATTGTTCGGGTTAATTCGACTGGCGGTCGGTTCGGGTACAAGGATCAGGGGGAGACTCCGAACACTTTGGCGACTTCGATCGCCTATCCCGATGGGAGAACCATCGAGTTCGATGTCCGGGGGCGTTACACGAATCCGGAGGAAGGGATTCAGATTGGCAACCTCTTTTATGGTTCCGAGGGATATCTTCCCGGCGCCAACTGGGGATCGGGGTTTGCCGGCTACGCGGACCAGGATCAGACCATCGCCGATTGGAACCCGAAATATGGATTCGATGGGAAACCGTATGGGGGTGAAGAAGTCGAGAAGCCTTTCCAACCTCATGAAGGCGAATTGGACGAGGACTATATTTACCACTTCGAGAATTTCATCGAGGCGATTCGGAAGCGAGACCACACCCATTTGAACGCCGACATATTGGAGGGGCACCGTTCGGCGATGCTGGCGCATGCGGCGAATATCTCTTATCGTGTTGGCGGCCCGCTCGAGTTCGACACCACTCAAGAAGTGTTTGTCGGCGATGGAGCGAAAGAAGCGAACGGGTATTTGACACGGGAATACCGCGAGCCTTTTGTGGTTCCGGAGAAAGTCTAAGGTACGTTAATGCAGGCACGGAACGCATACGGATTCACCCTCATCGAGCTGTTGATTGTGATCGCAATCATTTTGATTTTGATCGCTATTGCATTGCCGAATTTCCTCGAGGCGCAACTCCGTGCCAAGGTGGTTCGGGTCCAAGCTGAAGAGGCGAGTTTGGCTGTGGCGCTCGAGTCTTATGCCTCCGATCACAGAGGGTATCCCTTCGATGGGAGTCGAGGCGCTGGGAGTGTTGGTTCACCCTACCCGGTCGGGAATTTTTCTTTGCGATGGGGAAACCGCGTGTCACCCGGGCAGCAGCTGACCACTCCGATCGCTTACATCACCGAGATCCCGACTGACATATTCAACACGAACGGTTTTAGCGATGGCTACAGTTGGCAGCCGGGCGAGGAAGTCAGTGTCTCGGTCTTTTACCTCTGCCGCGAATACAACAGCCTTCCCGGTTTCGAGGAAGTCTGGTTCCACGATGCCACACTCCCCTTCTATAACCGGCGTCGTGGGTCCCCCTGGATGCTCTATTCAATCGGACCCTCGCTCAACTATGGATGGTTGGGTGAGATGACCGCTTGTTATGTGATTCCATACAGCCCGACTAATGGAACTAAAAGCCAGGGTGGCATTTGGCGTTTACCCTAACCGAATTTAAAGGAGTTGCTTGAATGAAAACCTCTCTCTTCACTGTTTCGTTCGCCGGATTCTGGGGGCAGCATCGGCTCACTTTGGAGGAGGCGATCGATAAGACCGCCGAACTTGGATACGAGGGAATAGAGATGATGGGAAAACGTCCGCATCTCTCACCACTCGATTATTCATTGGAGGATTGCAAGCGGCTACGGGGACGGCTTGACGAACGCGGGTTGAAGTTGGCCGCAATAGCGGGATACACCGATTTCACCGGCGGTATGGAATCGGCGGAGGTTCCGTTCCCCGAGATGCAGGTGGCGTATGTCGAGGCACTCGCAGCCCGAGCGAAGATCCTGGGTGGAGATCTTATCCGTATCTTTTCCTCCTATGAGCGCCCAGGAGTTTCCTACAACGCTCAATGGCAGCGCACGGTCTCGGCTATTCAAGAATGCGCGGACCGAGCGGCAGAGCATGGCGTCACAGTTGGTGTTCAGAATCACCATGACATCGGCGCCGATACCAAAACGCTCGGAGAACTCCTGCTCCAGATCGACCGACCGAATGTCATTCCAATGTACGACTGTTGGTCGATCCATCTTCGCGGAGAGGACATCGCTGAGGGTGTGCAAACCATGGCTCCGAAGATGCGTTTCACCACAGTCGCGGATTATGTCACACTGCCGAGGACTCACTATCGACCTGAATTGGTTCACTACGAAGAACTCAATCCACCCGCGGTGTTCGCCGTTCCGGTGGGAGAGGGTGAACTCGATTACCAAACCTTTTTCGATGAACTCGAGAAGGCGGGCTTCGATGGATGGGTTTCGTATGAGATGTGTTCGCCGGTGCGTGATGGAGGCAAATTGGAAACGCTGGAGAAGTATGCGAAGAAGTTTTTGGAGTATATGGGGAACCGGAGTTGATAGGTTCGAAATATCAGCCGTATCGGTTCTGAGAAACTTAAACTCCTCGAAAACTCCCCTCGGTGTCATTCCGACGAGAGGAGGAATCTGATAGATGCCGAAGCCTCTACGCCACCAACGATCAATACGATTGCGCCTCCCAACCCTCACGGGATGAAAACGATACAGTAGAACTCTTCCGACAGATTTCTCCCTGTCGGTCGAAATGACACTCATCGAATCCGTTGGAGTCATCCAGTGGCCATCTCTCATCAGCTCCCATTTCGACGCTCCCTCGCGAACACAGTTACATTCAACCCACCCTTAGGAATCGCCCGGTCGGCCCAACCCAGGAGCGGCAAGGCCTTTGCCGAGCCCTTTTGGAGCGGGCTCGCCCATTTCGGGTTGAGGTGATTAAAGATCCTCCGCGCCCCATAGGAGAACATCAGGTGCTCCATCGTCCTGACCGGATCGAAGCCTAATTCATTCAGGAGACGGTGAAGTGGAAACCGTGAATAGTTGACAGGGTGTGCATCAGGGTCCATGACAAAGCTGGTCGACAGATTTCCGAATTGGGAGATAAGAAACCGAGCAAGGCTGTTGTAGTTGGGGACACGGATAACGAGGAGCCCATCCTCCGCCAGGAGATTGTGGATTGAATCGAGGAATCGGCGCGGGTTGTCGATGTGCTCGAGGACATTGTCTGCCGAGATCACATCGAAGGGTGGGTCGAAGGGAATGTTATTCAGATTCGCGGTGTCAAACTCAATACCGCTGATGTTTTCTTTCGCCCAACTTATGAGCGATGTATCTGCATCGAGACCGTAGCATGCGCAGCCTCTCCCTTTGGCAGCTTCGAGTAGGTTTCCGATCCCGCACCCAACATCGAGCCAACGAAGGGTGGAAGGATTGCCCCGATGCAGTTTCAGGGCGGGGCGAACGAGATTGAGGTCGGCCTCGGCACTGTCGTACTCCCGAATGGGGAGATATTTCACATAGGAGTGCTGCCGCACTTCGAGCGCCTCGGTCAGATTGGCTTCTGGGATTCTCGGGTTGACAAAAATCGCGTCACAGCCCTGACATCGGTCGTAGCGAAACCAGGTGTTCCCATAGCGGGATTTTCCCCAGAGGAAAAAATCGATCCGGCTTCCGTTACAAACGGGACAAGCAGAAAGCGAGTCGGTGGCTCGTGGGTCAATCGGTCCCGGAGAGGGTTGAGTTCGCATTTGTGGAGATAATGGAGGAATCAAGCAAAAGGGTGAACCCGACTTATCGGACTTTGAAAAACTGGTCCGTCGGGATCTCCCAACATTCTGAGTTGTCGAGTCGAAAGGAGACAAAAAATGAGTCTGACCTCCAACTAGGAGTCGATCTGCCGGGCGAGGCGATAGAACTCTTCAGGGGAGAGACTCTCGGCCCTTCTTCCATCGTCGATATCTGCCCCAGAGGCGATCTCTTGTGCACGTTCCTTCCCAAATTCTCTACCCAGATTGTTGAGGAGCGTCTTTCTTCTTTCGCCAAAACAGATTCCAGTTAGGTGGGCAATTTGCGGTGCGGGAATCGAGGGGAGTTCTTCCAATGACTCGAGAACAATCCAAGCGGAGGTGACCTCGGGCTTGGGTACGAAAAGATGGGGAGGAACCTTTCGGGTCTTCCTGGGCCTCGAGTAGAGCTGGGTGAGCACCGAAAGGCGGCCATAGGTTTTCGATCCTGGTTTTGCAACGAGACGGTCGACCACTTCTTCCTGCAGGAGAAACCCACAACGCTCCCAGATTGGAAGCCATTCCTCATAGAGGCGGATGAGAATCTGAGAGGAGCAATAGTAGGGCAGGTTGCCGATGACCAGACACTTTTTCCCTTCCCGCCAATCCTCAATGACTTGGGTTTCCACTTCCAAGATATCCCCGTTTACCACGGTCAGATTCTCGGGTTCACCGATCCGTTCACCCAGAGTGTCCGCCAGTCTTCGGTCTTTTTCGATGGCAAGAATCTTCGAACCTCTCTTACACAAGACACGGGTTAGATGCCCCAACCCCGGACCGATTTCAATGATAGCGCTTCCTTCAGTCACATCGGTCGATGCGGCTAGAGCTTCAAGGAGGGGCCGGTCGGGCAAAAAATTTTGGCCGAGAGATTGAGTGGGACTCATTTCTAGGGATTGGAGATAGGCAAAAATGGACCCCGCGCTGGTCAGGGTGTCGATGAGAGGTTTGTCGGTCACTGTTTTGGTGAACCCTAGGGGAATGTCCTATTCAACCTGAATAGGCTTTCCATCACGATCGGTGATTCGAACTACAAAACCGTACCCGAGGGCTCCCTGGTTGATGCGAAGGAGGAGAGTATTGACCCCCTCCTTGAGTGTGACCGGAACCTGGTCCTGATCGAGAGCCACTCCACGGAAGGAGGTAAATTCATGGACCGGTTCCTCGTTAAGCCAAACCTTAACCCAATCATCGCTACCAATTCGGAGAGTCGCATCTTGATCATTAGCCACCTTGAATCGGGTGACTGCATATACCGAGACATTCTCCTGAGGACCATAAATAGAATCGAGAAATACCTGCCCAGTCCGGTCGGATATCTGGTGATCCTTCCATGCAATCTTCTTCTCCGCCACGCTGACATTATTTGATGTATCGATGCCGGGCTCGCCGATATGGGCGACTGAGAAACCTTCCTCCACCAGCCAAGGGAAAGGACCAATCAGTTTCCATTCGATGGGAAATCCGGCATTTGAAAGAAACTCCGATGAGCGCCCAAGAGTATGGGCCAATTCGCCAAGTCTTTGAAAATCCTCGGTCGCGTTCGAATTCTTGAGTAGCAGTTCGAATCCTTGGTTGGCGCGATCCTTCTGATTCGATTGGGCGAGGGATTTGGTGATCGAAGCGAGGGCGGCGTGAACTTCGTTTTGGAGGTTTGGATTTCCCAGTAATTGGGTAACCGAATCAAAAGCCTCAATGTCGGGAAACTGAGCCAGGGCCACCAGAGCAGTCTTCCTCGAATCGTTATCGTGTACAGAATCCAGAATCACCGAATAGGCTTTCCCCGCTTCTATTCGATTTCCTTCGCTCACCAATGAATCGGCGAGGTCGATCAAAACTGCGAGCGCCTGACCCCTTGATTCTTCATCCCCCTCGAGGACCTTTCTAGAAAGAACTTCAACCGCCTGTGGGAGTTTGGAATCGGCAAGAGCGGAAAATGCAATCGATTGGATTTCAGGGTCGTTCGAATCCGTCAACTGAGTGAGGAGAGGGAGAAAGACAGGGTGTTTTTTGCGACCGAGGATTCCGATAACTGGACCCTTCAAATCCTCGGGCAAAAGTTCAAAGCGGTCAACCACCGCTTGATTGGCTCCTGTTCCGCGTAAGACTGCGAGTGCGTTCAGGAATTGCGGGATAAGTTGATCCCGAGATTCTCTTTCGAGGATCGAAAACAAAGGCTCGACAACACGGCTGTCGCCATACTTCGCCATCCCCATCATTGCTGCTCCGGTTAAAACTGTGTCTTCCGATTCGTTGAAAATGGTTTTGTACAAACTCACCGCCAACTCTGTATTGCCACCCCTCGCGGCGATTTCATCCACATACAAGAGGTACGCATTGCCTGCTCCAAACTCAGTTTCGGGGGTCCTCTCCTGCCACATCCACTGAAACAATTCGAGGTCGCTCAAGATCCCCCATCTGGCCAAACCGCGAGCAGCGGTTATCCGAATCTCAGGATCGGTGTTCGCACTCAGGCCCCTAAGTGGGTTGATGGAGTTAACATGTTTCACCTTGTCCAAGGAATCTAGAAGCGCGATTTGAAAGTCTTTTTCGGATTTCAAGAGAGAGGTGATCAGGGCGTTGACCGCCTGGCGCGTGCCTATCGACTGGAGGGCGTCTCTCGCTTTCATTCTGAGTTCGTCATTCTCGAGGAGTGTTGCGATGGGGGCCACATCGGAACCTTCGGCGAGGACGATGGGAAGGAGTCGCAGGGCTCTCTCCTTCAACTCGCTCGGTCTGTCCGGCTTGAGGAGGGTCATGAGTTGTTCCGCGACAATCGTCCGTTCGCTCTCCCTACCCGGAACGGAAACTTCGTTGGCGATATCCGCGAGGACCTTATCCGCGGTCCACCAGATGTTCGGGTCCTCATGCCCCAGAAGGGGGAGAATGTCCGGCACCACGGCAGCTCCTTCTCGAGGGAGCAGTTGACGTGCCACGATACGGTCGGTTTCCTTTGAACTCCCTAGTTTTTGGATGAGTTGAGTCGTTTCCAAATCGTGGGCGATGAGTGAAGTTGCAATGATGAATGAGGCACAGAAAAACAGGGTTAAGTGGATTAGTTTCATTAGCGTGGTGGTATCCGTTAATATTCGCGACAGGCTGAAGCCACTTCGCGACACAAAGCAAAGTCTGTTGGAACGGATGATACCCGATCAAAAGTTCGATGAGGAGACGTATCTCCGGAACTCATTATCACAGCCGGGAACACTCTATCTCCGACAAGCGAATGGTAGGGTTACCCTTTCGGGCGCCAATTCGGTTCCCTCGCGCTTCCAGTCTCATCGAGGAGTTTGTCGAGGCGGTTACTGAGGTCGACAAAGACCTCCTTCAACTCGGGATCGGCGTCCTTCCGGATCAATCTGTCCAGTGTACCCGCCTCGTTTTCAACCATAAAATCTCCGAGAAGATTTGTTTTCTCATGGGGATCGTTTTCGATATCATAAAGTTCGTATTTGTCCCAAACACCGTGAAATCGCATGAGTTTATACTTGTCGGTCCGAACGCCGAGAACTGTGGGAGTCTGAGCGAATGAGCGTTCCCAATAGTACTCATAGAGGAATTCGGTCCTCCAATCGATTGGTTCGTTTGTCATCAGTTTATAGAACGATTGGCCTTGGACCGTATCCGGGATCGTCCAATCCGCGGCCTCAAGAAATGTCGGCGCGAAATCGATGTTGAGAACCATCTCTTTTCTCCGTTGCTTTCCTTCAAATAGATCGGGGCAATGCGCGATGAGGGGTATCCGAATCGATTCGGCGTACATCGTTCGCTTGTCGATGAGACCGTGCTCCCCGAAGAGAAACCCATTGTCGGAGGTGTAGACAATCAATGTGGAGTCGAGTTCCCCCATCTCTTTGAGGGTGTCGACCACGCGTCCAACCGACTCATCCACCGCCAACATGGTTTCGCAGTAGTCCCTGGTGAAGGGGTCGAAATCGATGCGTTTGTTGTACATCCCATCGACTCCGTGCCAGCTTTGGCGTTGCTTTCTGACCCATTCCGGTTTGCCCCGATAGTTGTCCTCGGTGTTGTCGTAGGTGTCCGGGTGAGGGTAGTTCTCATCGTCGTAGACCCCTTCGTGACGTTTCGCGGGATAGAAGTCACCGTGGACCGCCTTATGAGACATATAGAGGAAGAAGGGTTTGTCGTGATCTTTCTTCAAGAAATCGACCGCGTAATCGGTGATGATGTCCGTCGTGTAACCGTCCATTTTTTTCTGTTCGCCATCGATGTTAAAGGTGCAATCGTAGTAGGTGCCCTGTCCCTTGAAGGAGACCCAGCGGTCGAAACCGGGACGGGGATCGTCGCTCGACCCGCCCATATGCCATTTGCCGACAAAGGCTGTCTCGTATCCTGCCTTCTGCAATTCCTTCGGGAAGGTGGGGGTCGATTGGGGAAGCGGAGTCGAGTTGTTCAAGACTCCATGAGTGTGAGCGTATTGGCCTGAGAGAAATGAGGCGCGGCTGGGAGAGCAGAGGGAAGTGGTCACGAATGCGTTCTCGAAAAAGATGCCATCTCCGGCGAGAGTATCGAGTCGTGGGGTCTCGAGGAAGGGGTGCCCCATCATTCCAAGTGCGTCGTATCGTTGATCGTCAATCAAAATGAAGACCATGTTCCTCGGTTTGGATTCCGCAAGCACAGGTTTGAGAAAAGCGAAGACAAATATGAAAGCTAAACAAGTGAGGCGGAGTGCTATGAATCGGTTCATTGCCAATCGCTCCATTGGGAAAGTTTTTGACTCATCGCCGCAACCTTCTCGGGGTTGGTTGTAGAGAGGTCTTTTTCTTCATGCGGGTCCGAAGCCAAATCGTACAACTCGTATGAAGGAATCTCACCAACGGATTCGATGATCTTCCAATCGCCCTGGCGCATCCAAAGGTGTGTAAGACTCGAGGCGGGGTCCTGAAGATTCCGTCCATCATGATAAAAGAGTTCACCGTAAAGCGTATCGCGTTCGATAGGTTTTTCTTC
This sequence comes from Candidatus Omnitrophota bacterium, assembly GCA_029261095.1. GTDB lineage: Bacteria > Hinthialibacterota > Hinthialibacteria > OLB16 > OLB16 > JACKFH01. The sequence goes on from JAJDBZ010000269.1 coordinate 8,769, forward strand.
TTGGACTTTGGACAGGAGATTGATCCCTGGCCGATTGGCGGGAGCCTCCATCCCGACCGCGGACAACAGGGTCGGCATGAGATCGATGCTGGAGACAAGATCCTTGTACTGTTTGGGTTGGATTCTACCCGGCCACTTGATCATGATCGGGGTCCGCAGCCCTCCATCATAGGGGGAGAGTTTGCTCTTGGGCGCGAACCATCCGCGAGTGGTTTTCGTATCGCCGGTCTCTTGAATCCAACCGTTATCGACCACGAAGGCGACGATGGTGTTTTCGCTGAGGTTGTTCTCGTCGAGGTAATCCAGCAGTTCTCCGCAGGTGTTATCGAACCATTCACACATGGCCCAGTATTTGGCGAGTTTCAGGTTACGCCCCTCGACCGCGTATTTCTTCAGATATTTTTCGGGGGGGTTGTGTGGGTTATGGGGGAGGAAGGGGGCGTACCAGACGAAGAAGGGAGAATCGCCACGATCCTTCTCGATGAAATTGTAAATGGGTTGAAGGCCCTCGCGACCGATGGTGAGTCCTTCCTCCCCATGTCGCCCTTTGGTAGTCATCCCATGGGTAAAGCCACCGTTGCTGTAATGACCCTCCCAAAATTTCCCGGTCTGGAAACTCTTGTAGCCTTTTTGTTGAAGAAGCCTCGGAAGGGTTTCGGTGTTTTGGAGGAAGGGGAGCATCTTTTCGCGGTCGACTCCCTCGGGTGGATCGTTGTTGCAGATCTTGTGCTGGTGCGCGTATTGACCGGTCAGGATGGTGGCGAGACTGGCCCGACAGAGTGAGGTGGGGACATAGCCGTTAATGAAGGTGGCGCTCTGGGAAGCGAGTTTGTCGAGGTGGGGAGTTTCGATAACTTCATGCCCCATGAACCCGAAATCGGTCCATGCCTGGTCATCGGAAACAATGAGGAGAATATTAGGTGGGTCCTCCGCGTTAGCGTCGATAACGGATAATAGGAAGACAATACTTGCTACCCGAAGAACCCACCGACTCACAGTAAGATAAAACCTCCACATTACCCCGTCCGCGCCGGAGTTGACGGGAATGAAAGCGGGTTAAAGACGGAAGGTCAATAGGGGGGCGAGAAGATTTCAAGAAGTTGAGAATATCCGGCTTTTCTCCTAGGTGAGTGGAGACATTTAGGCTAGTATGCTTATTGCACGATGGATGCAGTGCCTCCAAATGGTTGATTCCGATGAAGAAAACCTTAGCCGCTCTTCCTCTTTTAGTGCTCCTCTCTACCGGCCCACTCTTGGCCGCCACATACGAAGTCGACACTCATATTGACGCTGTCGTAACCGACGGTCTCCTCAGCCTGCGCGAAGCCATCGAAGCGGCGAACGACGATCCCGGCAAAGATGTCATCGTCATGGCGGATACGCTCGATAAGGACATCACACTCACGAATGGTGAACTCACCATTAAGGATGAAGTGGAGATCGATGGAAGTTTCTTCCGACCGCCGATCATTGGGAAAGCCGAAAAGTCTCCGGGCATTCCACCCCAATTGTCTCCAATCATCATCAGTGGGAACTCCTCCTCTCGTATTTTTAGAATTGACACCCTGTCCTTAGTCGAGATCCGAGACATGATTCTTATTGATGGTTTCAGCGAAGGCGGTGGCGGTGCCATTTTTTTTAACTTGCTGAACATTCTGAATCCGGATGGAATTGTCCTTCGCAATGTAACCATCCGCCATTGCGTTTCCAAAGGAGGCGGTGGCGCGATTAATACGCGTGGCGGTTCATTCAAATTAGTCGATTGCACGATCGAAGAGAATCGAGCGGAAACCGATTCCATGGAGTCGTTCACAATTGGAGGCGGGATCGTTGTAAAGGATGCGATGCTCGAGTTGATCGACTCCGATGTGATCAATAACCGAGCCGACGGGGATGGTGGTGGCGTTTACTTCGAATCGGCTTTGGACGGAATTGAAGATGGAATCGGTATTATCGGCGGTACGATTTCCGGAAACATGGCGAGGGACGGGGGAGGTCTTTACATTAGAGCGGCTGCTTCCGATCCTTTGCTAATCGCAGGAACCCTAATTTCCGACAACACCGCCGAGGAAGAAGGAGGGGGCATCTACTCTGGTGCTGGGAACGTCTTGTCCGCTACAGGCATCACGGTGAGGGGCAACCACGTGCTCGGCAATAGTTTCAACGAGGGCGGTGGGGGGCTTAGCAACCATGGCTCCACGATAATATTAGAGAGTACGTTCGAATCGAACAACGCTCGTAGATATGGAGGTGGAATTTTTAATACCGACAACGGAACGATTATGCTTGAAGGCGGCACCTATTCCAGAAACGAGGCGCGCCTCGGTGGTGGATTTTTCGCCGGGTCGGGTGTCGTTACCCTGA